>JBGCEA010000045.1:0-5073 GCA_045105915.1 Nitratireductor sp. | reverse complement strand
CGCGTATCAAAAAGGTTTTTAACACCTTCAGTTTTTTCCAATAAGCGCGTTACAACATTGCCAATTGTATCAAAAGCAACATCAAAGCTTGGCTTTCGCACAACAGGTCTAAATCTTGGTTTAGCTTCAACCAAGCCCTTATTTGAAAGCGCTGATATAGCCTCGCGCACAACAGTTCTACTAACACCAAAAGTCTCAACAATCTCACGCTCAGGTGGCAAAGCCTCGCCATCAGCAAGTTTGCCAGACACAATCATTCTTTCAAATTCACGAAACAATTCATCAGCGGCACGTTGCCCCTGCTTAGCTTCTGAATTGCTTAAATTGTCTGTCATTCTCTCGTCACCATGCTGCACGCCTTCATCAAACACGCTACTGCTAGAAATTAAAAATATCAAGTTTGATCATACCAAACTAGCTTAAAGCCAATTAAAACTTGCTTCTAATCTAGTTTACCGCGCCTGCCTATAACTTTATCCACAAAGGCAAAGTTAATAGATAACCCAAGTAAACACTGCTTTTGTCTGCTCTGTAAACCAAAGTTTACTTAGAAACTATAGGCTGATGTGGAAACCTTAAAATAAGTTCAATTACAGTGTGTTGACGCGGTAAAGAGTCTTCGCTAGTCTGGTCTGACCAAAATTATTTCACCGCGGCATTTTTTGCCGTATCTTATCTTGGTAATCTGGGAGGAAACCATGACAACTACACTTAAAAAACTGACTATGGCAGCTTCAGCACTTGCACTAACTGCAAGCATGGCTGCAACTGCAAGCGCTGCTACAACTAAGCTTCGCATTCAAACTCACTTCTCAACAGAAACACTTTCTGGCCAAATGGCTGGTCAATTCATCGAAGACATCAAAGAAATGTCAAATGGTGAAATTGAAGTTGAAATGTTCTATTCAGGTGCGGTTGTTAAAGCAGCTGAAACATTTGATGCAGCAGCAACAGGCATTTTAGATTGCGACATGACAGGTGGTGCATACCAAACTGGTAAAAACCCTGCATTCCAATTTACAGGTGACTTAACAGGTGGTTATCAAAACCCATACCAACAATATGCATGGCTATTGCATGGTGGTGGTTATGAGCAGTTGAACAAATTGTACAACACACACAACATGGAATTTATTGGCTGGTGGATCCCAGGCCCAGAATCTCTATCTTCAACTAAGCCATTTACAGGCGTTAAAGATTTGAAAAACTGGAAGTTCCGTTCACCTCCAGGCGTAATCACAAAGATTTTTGAAAATCTAGGTGCATCTCCAATCGTTATGGATTTCAACGAAATCTTTACAGCACTTGAGACAGGTATCATTGATGGCGCAGATGCTGCAAACCTAACCAACAACGTTGGTCTTGGCTTGTATGACATTGCAAACCACACAAACTATCCTGGTTTCCACTCAATGCCTGCCGATCACCTTGCTTGTCGTAAAGATGTTTGGGACGCAATGCCTAAACACCACAAAGCAATCTTGAAAGTTGGCATGCAAGCATTGGGCTTGAAAAACTCAACGATCAACGAAGTTAAAAACGCTCAAACAGCTAAAGAACTTCGCGCTAAAGGTGTAAACCTTAACACATGGTCAGATGAAGATATGGCGATCTACCGTGCAGCTGTTCAAAAAGCTTGGGCAGACTTCGCAACAACGCCAGAATCTAAAGAGCTTCTAGAAAGCCACGTTTCATTCCTAAAAGACTTAGGCGCAATGAAATAAAGAACTCGACTAGAGTAAAAAACGGCAGCAGCGCAATTATGTGCTGCTGCTCATTATTTCAAAAGTCTGTTTCAAATGAAAATCTCCAAAATCACCAGTCATGTATTGCAATACGACATGCCAGAAGTTCTTGGCTACTCGCAGCAATATTATGATAAGCGTACAGCGCATTTGGTAAAAGTAGAAACAGATGAAGGCATTACAGGTTGGGGAGAATGTTTTGGCCCCGGCAATGTTGCCCTTGCTAACAAAACAATAGTAGAGCGCGTTATTCAGCCCATGTTGCTGAACCAAAACCCGCTTAACCGTGACGTGCTTTGGCACAAGGTTTACAACCTTTTACGAGATCATGGCCAAAAAGGCATGCCAATGCAGGCATTATCGGGCGTTGATATAGCGTTATGGGATATTGCAGGCAAAGTTGCCAATATGCCATTGCACATGCTGATTGGCGGCAAATACCGCGATAAAATTCCTGTTTATGGCTATGGCATGATGCTACGCCCAGAACCCGCAAATGATTTAGCAAAGCGCTTTGAAGATGAAGCCGCGCATATAAAATCTATGGGATTTGTAGCAACAAAAATGAAATTGGGCCTTGGCCCAAAAGACGATGTGAAACTAGCACAAGCCGTTCGAAAAGGCATAGGCGATGATTTCACCTTTATGGCAGATGCAAACCATTGCTACACAACAAAAGATGCTTTTTACGTTGGGCGAGCATTAGAAGAATTAGACGCATATTGGTTTGAAGAGCCAATAGCTCCAGAAGATTACACAGGATATGCTGAGCTACGCGCAGGCTTAAAAGTAAACATAGCTGGCGGCGAAGCAGAGTTTAACAGATGGGGCTGGAGATCATTGTTAGAATCTCGAGGTCTAAGCATTGCCCAGCCAGAAGTGTGCGCACTTGGCGGTATATCTGAATATTTACGCGTTTTAGCGCTTTGTCATGCGCATTTTACACCTGTCATAAACCATGTGTGGGGCTCTGCAATTGCTGTTGCTACCAACATGCAACTCATTGCAGCCATGCCACCCCTACCAGGTGGCCTTTTTGCGCATGAGCCAATGCTCGAATTTGACACAACAGATAACAAATTTCGCGATGAATTGTTGCAAGAACCATTGGACATTCAAAGCCAAGTAAAGAACAATGAAGGCAAGGTAGAAATACCAGATGGCGTTGGGATTGGCGTTGAACCAGATCTAGATTTCATCAAACATTACGAAATTCAATAAAGGGATGAGGCAATGAAGAATGTATCAGGTGGCTTGAAGGAATGGATTTATCCATTGGCATTTGTTTTATGTGCTGGTTGGGTAATTTGGCACATACCTGCATTTTTACTTGATTATTTCCCTCATGATAATCCAAGCACATTGGCGCAAGTTGGCGCGCTAGAAGAAACCAAAGACGTGACCCCAAACTTGCCGGGTCTATTTGGTGGGCGTACAGATATTATAGACTGGATAGCCCTAATTCTAATGCCAGTCACCTTTGTTTTGGGCATGCGCAGTATGGTCATCGCTTCTATGGAATTTGAATTTCCAAGCAAGCTAGACACCTTTGCAATGTTCATTGGCCGCATCACCATGATCTTAATCATCTCTATGACAATGGTAATGCTATACGAAGTGCTACTTCGCTATCTTTTCCAAAACCCTACCCTTTGGGCAAACGAGCTAACCCTTTGGATAGCTGGTTTTGTGTTCATGCTTTCTGGCCTTTATGCCATGCAACAGCGCAGCCACATTCGCATATTTATTTTATACGATGTAATGCCACGCTGGGCGCAACACATATGCGACACGCTATGGGTGACACTGTTATGTACATTTGCATTCTTCATGGTGTTTGGCAGTTACAAGCAAGTGTTCATCGTAAAATTTTATCGTTGGGAAACTTTTGGCACGGCGTTCGATCCGCCCTTACCCGCAACAATTCAACCAATGATCTTAATCATCATTTGCATGATCTCACTTCAAGCAATCGCAAATCTAATTGCAGACTGGAACAAAGACCCAGCTGATCTATTAGAAAAAGATGTCATCGATCAAGAAGAACTAGAAGCAATCAAGAAAAGTGTGGGAGCAAGCTAATGGATGTTGGCCTTATATCAATAGTATTAGTCTTTGGGCTTGTCGTTTTGCTTGGCATTGGCATGCCACTTGGCTTTGCCTCTGCGGTTCTTGCAGCCGTTGTAATGATCATGAAGTTTGAGCCAACGCTCTTTACAGATCCATTAAGCTTTGGCACGGGCATGCTCACCAGCAATCCTGGCACTGGCGCGCTCTATCTACTCACCCAAAAAGTCTATGACTTAATGACCGAATATGTACTCATATCGGTACCTCTATTTATCTTTATGGCTGCATTGCTAGAGCGTTCTGGCGTTGCAAAACAAATGTATGATTCATTAGATTTTTGGCTATCGCGCGTGCGTGGTGGTATTGCCATTATCACATCTCTCATGGCTGTTTTAATGGCTGCTATGTCAGGCATTATTGGCGGCGAAGTTGTGTTACTTGGCCTAATCGCATTGCCACAAATGTTGCGTTTGGGATATAACCAAAATCTAGCCATTGGTACCATTTGTGCATCTGGTTCGCTTGGTACAATGATACCCCCATCTATCGTTCTAATCATTTATGGTTTGATCACAGAAACATCTATCAAAGCGCTGTTCACTGGCGCATTTTTGCCGGGGTTCATGCTGGCAAGTTTCATTATTTTATACATCATTATTCGTACCCAACTAGACCCCACACAAGCGCCTCTTCCAGAGCCGCGCGAGGGAGACCCAGAAGGGTTTGAAAAACTAAAACTGTTCTCAGGCTTTGTTTCAATTTTTGTAATTGGCGTAACGCTTGCAATGTTGGTGCGTGTAATTTTCCTAACCCTGACTGGGCGAAACGACCCTTCAATAGAAAACTTCGAGGAGCCCGCCTACGGCATGTTACACCACGCCCCTTATCTGCTGGGCATTATTGGTGTAGCGCTTGCTTTCATCTTTTTGGTTATTGGCGTGCAACGCGCCAAAAAAGGCTGGGTGCATGGCAAGGGCTTAGTGCCCCCTCTTTTGGTGATTGGTATTGTGCTTGGTTCTATTTATGGCGGCATCACAGGCATTACAGAAGCTGCTGGTATGGGCGCACTAGCCGTGTTTTTAATCGCACTGTTTAAAGGCGAAGCATCGGTTGATCTTGTTTGGGTATCTATGATGCGCACCTTGCGCTCAACCGGCACTATTATATGGGTCACCGTTGGCGCAGCAGCGCTTGCTGGGGCTTATACCTTAGCAGGTGGCCCAGCCTATATTGCTCAGCTTATCGTTGGCGCAGATCT
>JBGCEA010000044.1:0-10540 GCA_045105915.1 Nitratireductor sp. | reverse complement strand
TAAAATCCTTTATCTTAAGTTGTTGATACCCCTAGGACGTTTGTCGATTGAATATTTCGACATTCGGGATAAATATTTTTCAATTAATTTCGATTTATTTTGTTTTTATTGCCAATTAAATCATTTAAGCTGCTGAAAAATATATATAAATTATTTTCCTGACAAGCATATAAATAGTTGAGTTTGTTCTTTAGTTCTAAAGTTTATTGTTAAATCCTATAGGAACTATGTCACGGAAGAAATTTTGTACTTTCCAATACCTGCTCTTTTAAAATCTAACTAAGGTGTTGCTGGTGTCATTGTATAGTGCATGTCATCGTCATATTTTACACCAAATACGCGTCTCTCCACCACACGATACTCGCATTATTAGTGCTAAGTCCCCTTCTGTACGGACACTTTTCCATACGCCACGCAGACGCCCTAAATGTATAAACCTGAATGGTGGTGGGCGCAGTCTGCCGCAAATAAGCATACTCAAGATTATTCAGATTGGTCATGATTATGGGTTACGTTTTTAGCGCTGCTCAGCCAAAAAAATTGAGTTGTGTTTACAATATGTAACGCCCATCTTTATGCGATAAGCTGCCCACCATTAATTTCAAGAACTTGGCCAGTAATGTAACCAGAGAGCTCATTACTGCCTAGAAACAAGAAAGACGGAGCACAATCAGCTGGCGTTCCCAATCTTTGCAGCGGAATTGACTTGCTAGTCGCAGCTAGCTTTTCTTTAGATGAATAGCGCTCATGAAAATCCGTATCAATTGTTCCCGGCGATATAGCGTTTGCTCGAATGCCATCAGGGGCTAATTCACGCGCCAGAGCTTTTGTGTAAGTTGAAACAAATGCTTTGGTTGAACTGTATATGGAAGACCCAGGGCTACCGCCCGTTTTGGCAGAAATTGAAACCGTATTAATAATTGATGAGCTTGTTGCATTTTGGAGCATGGGTAATAAACCACGACACGCCATAACAACACTGGTTTGGTTAAGCATCACCAAGTCATCATATTGTTCATCGGTCAATTCTCCAGCAGCAAACCTACCATGCATGGTTCCAGCGTTGTTTATTAATACGTCTATCTGTTTTGTTCGTGAGCCAATTTTCTGAATAAAATCGTAAATCTCATCGCGATTGGTAAAGTCTGCTTCGATGGCTTCAATAGTACCATTTGCAAAATTCTTCGCACTCCCCTTTCGGCCGCTGTGAGCAATTACATTAGCGCCACAATTTGCATATGCATTTGCAACAGCAAACCCTATACCCCGACCAGCCCCTGTAATAACAACAGTCTTTCCCTTGAAAAGCGTGCTAGAAAATTCATTTTGAAGCATAATAATTCCAATAATAATATTCGTGACTAGCTAAATTTAGTCTCATTTGAGTTTCGAGTGCATTCAGTTATAGTGCAAACGAAAGAAATGTGAAGCTGTGAGTTTATAATGTATCTAAGTCCGCGCCATGAAAAGATAATGGAAATCGCCAAAACCGAAGAACGTGTTTTGGTCGACAACCTTGCTACGCGCTTTGATGTCAGCCCACAAACCATTCGAAAAGATTTAAATGATCTTTGTGTCCAAAGGCTTTTGACACGCATTCACGGTGGAGCTGAATTTCCATCAGGCGTGGCTAACTTTGAATATGAAGATCGTAGAAAACTTGCCGCAAATGAAAAAACAGCCATCGGTCGTGCTGCAGCTGCGCTCATACCAAATGAATCTTCTCTTTTTATCAACATAGGCACAACGACAGAGGCTGTAAGTGAAGCTCTACTCGACCATGATGGACTTATGGCCATTACCAATAACATCAATGTTGCCAACCGCTTACGCGTATACCCAAAATTTGAAGTGGTAATCGCTGGCGGTGTTGTGCGCGGTTCAGATGGGGCTATTGTTGGCGAAACAGCTGTTGATTTCATACGCCAATTCAAAGTTGATTATGCTATCATCGGAGCATCAGCAATGGACCATGATGGCGCCTTATTGGATTTTGACATCCGTGAAGTTAAGGTGGCTCAAGCGATTATCGAAAACGCTCGACACATTATTTTAGTGGCTGATTCAACTAAATATGAACGTACAGCACCCGTTAGAATCGCTCACCTATCGCAAGTAACAACATTTGTGACAGACAAACTTGCTAGTGAAAATATACGCAATATCTGCACCGAAAATGACGTACAGCTGATAGAAGTCGGCTCGTAGAAGTCAGCTCAAAGCCTCAACAATTCTATCGGAGCTGGCTCCAAGTAATATGTATCTCCAATTATTAAAATTCATACCCAGCAAAATAGGGCTGCGCCTTATGCCCTTTTGGTTTATCAACAACACTCGAATTAAATTCGTTTGACATTCATTTCATTTTCGTTTCTTCTGTATTTGGTTTCGTATATCAGTATATGAGATTTTTCTGGGAGGAAAGTTTGTCCAAGGTCTACGATATATTTGTCATTGGTGGCGGTATAAATGGATGCGGTATTGCGCGTGATGCTGCAGGCCGTGGATATTCTGTTCACCTAGTCGAGATGAATGATCTTGGCTCGGGTACATCTTCTTGGTCTTCAAAACTTATACACGGTGGTTTTAGATATTTAGAACATTACGAGTTTCGCCTTGTGCGCGAGGCATTGAGTGAGCGCGAAGTTCTATTGAAGATGGCACCTCATATAATATGGCCCATGCGTTTTATTTTACCTCATCACAAAGGCATGAGACCGGCCTGGCTGCTTAGGCTTGGTTTATTTCTCTACGATCATATTGGCACGCGTGTCTTATTACCCGCCAGTTCAATGATCGATTTGGCCAACTCAAAAGTTGGAAAGCCACTCAAGTCAATGTTCTCCAAGGGGTTTGAGTATTCTGATTGCTGGGTGAATGATGTTCGTCTTGTAATTTTAAACGCTATGGATGCAGCTGAGCGAGGCGCTAAAATTGAAACACATACCCAATGCATTTCAGCGCATCGTGAAGAAGATCATTGGTCTATTGTTACGCGCAATAACGAAACCGGCGTTGAAAAAACTAGCAAAGCAAAATTAATCGTCAACGCGGCTGGCCCATGGGTTGATAAGGTATTGGGTTCGGCATTTGGTAGCAATCAAGCAAATAATGTTAGGCTTGTTCAAGGCAGCCACATTGTTGTGCCAAAGCTTTTTGACCATGATCAGGCTTATATTTTCCAAAATTCTGACGGTCGTATCATCTTCGTACTCCCCTATGAGCAAGACTACACACTTATAGGCACCACAGATCAAGATTATGAAGGCGATCCAAAGGATGTGAAAATAACGCCTGAAGAAGTCAGCTATCTATGCGAGGCTGCCAGCGAATATTTTGTGAAGCCTATATCACCCCAAAGCATTGTGTGGTCATATTCTGGTGTGCGCCCACTGTTTGACGATGGTGCAACAGCCGCCCAAGAAGCAACGCGAGACTATGTTATTCGTGAAGATGGCCATGGCAACTCTCCTCGAGCCTTCAATATATTTGGCGGAAAAATTACGACGTATCGAAAGCTATCAGAGACCATGCTTTCAAAAATTGAAAATGTATTGGGTGCCCAAAAAGCTGCATGGACAAAAGGATCAACCCTGCCCGGCGGCGAATTCGAAGTCTCAGGCTTTTCTGATTTACTTTCTAAAGTACGCACCAAAAACTCATTTCTTAGCACCTCCCAAAGCGAGCGACTTGTGCGCTCATACGGTAGCAAGGCCTTTGAAATTCTTGAGAGCGTGAACTCCTCAACAGACATGGGTGAGGAATTTGGCCATGGGTTGACAGAGGTAGAAGTTAAGTATCTGATAAATAATGAGTGGGCGCAAACTGCTGATGATGTCCTCTGGCGTCGTAGCAAACTGGGCATTCGTTTCAGTAAGAAGCAGCAAGCTCATCTAGAAGATTTTATGACAAAGAACAAACGTCTTCAACGTTTGAAGCGGAGTAAAGCTTAGATGTTAGAATTGCAAAACATCACTAAAAAGGTTGGCAAAGATACACACATTAGTGATGTGTCAATCACACTTGAAAAAGGTTCAGTAAACGTACTGCTAGGACCAACCCTGTCTGGCAAAACATCTTTAATGAGACTAATGGCTGGGTTGGATCGCCCAACATCTGGCAATATCTTAATGAATGGCCAAAATGTTGTCGGGCAATCGGTTCAAAAGCGAAATGTGGCAATGGTTTATCAGCAGTTTATAAACTATCCCGCAATGACAGTGTATGAAAACATCGCATCGCCAATGCGCGTTGCTGGTAAAGACAAGCAAACAATTGATAGCCGCGTGCGCGAAGCCGCAGAGCTAATGAAATTAGGCCCTTACCTCGACAGAACGCCATTAAATTTATCTGGCGGTCAGCAGCAGCGTACTGCCTTGGCGAGAGCTTTGGTTAAAGATGCAGAGCTCGTGTTACTCGATGAACCTCTTGCAAACTTAGATTATAAGCTTCGTGAAGAGCTGCGTGTTGAATTACCAAAAATCTTTGCAGAAACTGGCGCAATTTTTGTTTATGCCACAACCGAGCCCCAAGAGGCTTTATTGCTAAGCGGCAAGACGGCAACATTAAATGAAGGGCGAATTACTCAGTTCGATCAAACGATTGACGTTTATAATCGCCCTTCAGATTTATTGACCGCACAAACCTTCTCCGATCCACCAATGAACATAATGCAGGTGAAAAAAATCGGAAATGAGTTTGTTTATAACTCATCAAAAATACAGGTTCCAAAAAACGTTTCTGGATTGGCAGATGGTAATTACAAAATTGGTATTCGTCCACATCACATGTTGCTAGAAAAACCAAGTGGCAAATCTATGAAGTTAGATTTGATCGTTTCAACCACTGAGATCACAGGCTCGGAAAGCTTCATTCATTTGCACAGCGAAAAAACGCACATGGTCGCGTTAGTTCATGGTGTGCATAGAGTAAATATTGGCGATGTTGTTCCAACTTACCTAGATCAAAAAAGTCTTTTCATTTTTGATGGCACTGGAAAGCTCATAGCAGCTCCAACATTTGATAGTAAGAATTGAGGATAAGTCATGGCAAGTATAACACTCGATAAATTGGCTCATTCTTACTATCCAAATCCAAAAACGGATGCCGATTTTGCTTTGAAAGAAATTGACTACGTTTGGGAAGACGGCGGTGCTTATGCATTGTTAGGTCCTTCTGGTTGCGGAAAAACGACATTATTAAACATCATTTCTGGCTTACTTGTACCTTCAAAAGGCCACATTAAATTCGATGGTATAGACGTTACGCACTTACAGCCAGAAGAGAGAAACATTGCTCAGGTGTTTCAGTTTCCGGTTATCTACGACACAATGACAGTTCGTCAGAATTTAGAATTCCCATTGATGAACCGCCGCGTTCCACAAGATGAAGTTTCCAAACGCGTTAATGAAATGATCGATATTCTTGATCTATCTGACAAGGCCGACAGAAAAGCCCGTGGTTTAACAGCTGACGAAAAACAAAAAATATCACTCGGGCGCGGTTTAGTGCGTAATGACATGAATGCAATTTTGTTTGATGAACCACTCACTGTTATTGATCCGCATATGAAATGGCAATTACGCACCAAGCTTAAGGATCTTCATCGTCAATTGGGACACACGATGATTTATGTGACCCACGACCAAACAGAGGCACTAACCTTCGCCGATAAAGTGGTAGTCATGTATGAGGGTGAAGTTGTTCAAATAGGAACACCAGAAGAATTGTTCGATGAGCCTGCGCACACATTTGTGGGTTATTTTATTGGCTCACCGGGAATGAATGTACTGCCGTGTGAGGTAAATGGTAAAACAGCCCATATTGGTAATATAAAAATTGATTTAGGTAATAAATACAATGCTCTCAAGAACCAAGTTGAACTCGGTATTCGCCCTGAATTTGTTTCTTTGTCGAATGACAAAAAGGGAATACCAGCACAAATTGAAACAGTAGAAAACATTGGCCGTTTCAAAATCGTTCGCGCAAATGTTGAAGGTTCTATAGTCAATGCTGTTTTGAAAGAAGGAGAGCCAATCCCAGCTGACCCGACCCTCAAGTTTGAGACAAACCGTATTAAAATTTATGAAAACTCTCTTTTAGTAAAGGCGGGGTCCTAATTATGGATAAACCATATAACAATAAAGCTTGGCTTTTAGTGCTGCCAGTTTTTATACTGGTTGCCATTAGCGCGATCATTCCAATTATGACGGTGGTCAACTATTCTGTTCAAGATACATTTGGTAATAATGTATTTTACTGGGCTGGAACTGAGTGGTTTCAAGATGTCTTGAAGTCTGAACGTTTTTGGGATGCGCTAGGACGAAATTTCTTATTTTCAGGCATTATCTTAACAATAGAAATTCCACTAGGAATTGCCATCGCACTCACCATGCCTAAAAAAGGCATTTGGGTTCCAGTTTGCCTCGTACTTATGGCCCTACCCCTTCTAATACCATGGAATGTTGTTGGCACGATTTGGCAAATTTTTGGACGCGCAGACATTGGTTTACTAGGCTATTCGCTAGATTCACTTGGCATCAATTACAACTATGCCAGCAATGTGTTTGATGCTTGGGCGACTATTATATTGATGGATGTTTGGCATTGGACCAGTTTGGTAGTTCTGCTTTGTTATGCTGGTCTGGTTTCTATCCCTGAAGCTTATTATCAAGCAGCAAAAATCGATGGCGCTTCCAAGTGGTCGGTATTTCGATTCATCCAACTTCCAAAAATTCGAGGCGTATTGATTATCGCTTTCCTATTACGATTTATGGATTCATTTATGATTTATACGGAACCATTTGTTCTAACAGGTGGTGGTCCAGGTAACTCAACAACCTTCATGTCAATAGATCTTGTAAAGCAAGCCATCGGTCAGTTTGATCTTGGACCAGCTGCAGCAATGTCTCTTGTCTATCAGCTATTGGTAATTACGATTTGCTTCATATTCTTCACTGTAATGAGCAATGTCGGAGTCGATAAACCAGACGCAAGGGTGGAAGACTAATGAATACTCTCAACACCAATACTAAGCTCAATGAAACCATTGCGGATGAGCCAGTAAATGTAATCGACGTTAGCAATGTACGAGCAAGCAATCGATTTGCTAAAAAGAGCATTTCACGCTGGTTAGTGCCCGCGCTTTATATCTTCTTTTTGATGCTGCCAATTTATTGGCTCATCAATATGAGTTTCAAAACCAATCAAGAAATATTGTCAACTTTCTCTTTGTTGCCAGAAAATCCAACCTTGCATAATTACTCAGTAATTTTCACAGACCCCTCTTGGTATAATGGGTATATAAATTCTTTGATCTATGTTGGCTTGAATACATTAATCTCAATCAGTGTGGCATTGCCTGCAGCCTACGCATTTTCTAGGTATCGCTTTCTTGGTGACAAGCATATGTTCTTTTGGCTTTTGTCTAACCGCATGGCCCCAGCCGCTGTGTTTGTGTTACCATTTTTCCAGCTCTACTCAGCTTTTGGCTTAATTGATACGCACATCGCCGTTGCGCTAGCTCACTGCCTATTCAACGTACCGTTAGCCGTTTGGATTTTAGAAGGCTTCATGTCAGGTGTGCCAAAAGAAATAGATGAAACCGCCTACATAGATGGCTATTCATTTCCAAAATTCTTTTTAAAGATATTTACGCCATTGATTGCCTCTGGCATCGGCGTTGCAGCTTTCTTCTGCTTCATGTTCTCATGGGTTGAATTGCTACTCGCGCGCACATTAACAACAACAGATGCAAAACCAATTGCAGCAATTATGACCCGTACAGTTGGTGCGTCTGGCGTCGATTGGGGTGTACTTGCAGCTGCTGGAGTTCTGACCATTATTCCAGGTGCATTGGTTATCTATTTCGTTCGTAATTACATTGCAAAGGGCTTTGCCCTGGGCCGAGTTTAGGAGGAAGATCATGGATTTATCATGGATGGCTTGGACCTTACCGACATTCTTGTTTTGGGCAAGCATTGTTGGACTACTGATTGGGATGGGCGTGTGGGAATATTTTTCGCCAGGCGGAAACCCACGTGTAGGTATCTTACGCTTTGAAACAACCAGAGGCGATCGACTGTTTATATCGCTACTTGGAAGCGCTTTTATTAATCTCTCATGGTTGGGTCTAGTTGGGCCTAATCTTTGGTGGGCTCTTGGAATTTCACTGTTATTCGCCATTGGCGTTTTTAAAACTGTTTAATTTCAAAAGAATGGGAAATGGAACCAAGTTTTATTTCCTCAAAACGCATAAACTCTAAAGGGAGGATTTAACATGCGAAATTTACTACTAAACACGACGGCCTTCTCGGCCCTTATGTTGGCAACCAGCTATGCTCATGCTGATATGGCTGCCGCTGAGAAGTTTTTGGCAGATGAAATTGCAGGATTATCTGTACTTTCAGAAGCAGAACAAAAAGCTGAAATGGAATTTTTCATAAATGCCGCTAAACCTTTTACAGGTTTAGAAATCAAAGTTGTTTCTGAAACAATTGGCACACACGAATATGAGTCAAAAGTATTGGCGCCAGCATTCACAGCAATCACAGGCATTAAGATCACGCACGATTTAATTGGTGAAGGTGATGTTGTTGAGAAATTGCAAACACAAATGCAATCAGGTGAAAACATCTATGATGGCTACGTAAATGATTCCGATTTGATCGGTACACACTGGCGCTATCAGCAGGTTCGCAACCTAACTGATTGGATGTCAGGTGAAGGTAAAGACGTAACCAACCCTGGTCTAGATGTTGCAGATTTCATTGGCACATCTTTCACCACTGCCCCTGATGGAAAACTATATCAGCTTCCTGATCAGCAGTTCGCTAACCTCTACTGGTTCCGTTATGATTGGTTCAACGACGATCAAAACAAAGCAGACTTCAAAGCTAAATATGGCTACGATCTAGGCGTTCCAGTAAACTGGTCAGCTTACGAAGACATTGCTGAGTTTTTCACTGGTCGTGACTTATCAAGACTAGGTGTTGACGGTAAAGTTTATGGCAACATGGATTACGGTAAAAAAGATCCATCACTAGGTTGGCGTTATACTGATGCATGGATGTCCATGGCTGGTATGGGTGACAAAGGTGAACCAAATGGTCTGCCTGTTGATGAATGGGGTATCCGTGTAAATGACAAGTCACAACCTGTTGGCTCGTGTGTTGCACGTGGTGGCGCAACCAACTCTCCAGCTGCAGTATATGCGGTTGAAAAAGCGATTGATTGGCTGAAAAAGTACTCACCACCTGAAGCCGCTGGTATGACATTTGGCGAAGCTGGACCAATTCCTGCACAAGGTAATGTTGCGCAGCAAATGTTCTGGTATACAGCCTTTACAGCAGCAACAGTAGAACCTGGTTTACCGGTGATGAATGAAGATGGCACTCCAAAATGGCGTATGGCACCTTCTCCTCATGGTGTTTACTGGAGTGAAGGTACAAAAATCGGTTATCAAGATGCTGGTTCTTGGACATTGATGAAATCAACTCCAGTAGACCGTGCAAAAGCAGCATGGCTATATGCGCAGTTTGTTACATCTAAAACTGTTGATTTGAAAAAGTCAGATGTTGGTCTTACATTCATTCGTGAATCTACAATCAACTCGAAGCACTTTACAGATCGTGCTGACAAGCTAGGTGGTTTGGTAGAATTCTATCGCTCACCTGCTCGTGTACAGTGGTCACCAACAGGAACCAACGTTCCAGATTATCCAAAGCTGGCTCAGCTATGGTGGCAGAATATTGGTGATGCAATGTCTGGTTCTAAAACTGCACAAGAAGCCCTAGATGGCCTATGTGGAGCTCAGGAAAAAGTTCTTGAACGTTTAGAGCGCGCTGGTGTTCAAGGCGACATTGGACCAAAAATGAACGAGCCTAAAGACGCATCATATTGGCTTTCACAGCCTGGTTCACCAAAGGCAAAACTTGCCAATGAGAAACCACAAGGTGTGACCATTGCTTATGATGAGTTGATCAAAAGCTGGCAATAAGAAAGTCGTTTGCTCACTTGAGCATTTGATTTGATTAGCTAAAGATTGAGGGCCAAAATAAACTATTTTGGCCCTTTTTCATTTGAACTATACTTCTTGAAAGAGCACATGAAAAAGATCATTAAAATTATAAAAACGCTAATTGGTAACAAGTAACCGCCAAGTGTAAGCACCACAGGTTTCAACTGCAATCACAACATTGAAGAAATCATTTTGGCCAAATTAAATAATACCAAAATACAATCAAACTCAGCTTGGTGGCTGATGTTTCCTTCATTATTGATATTGACCTTCGTTGGCTTGCTACCGTTATTGACGCTTTTCAACTATTCACTCTTTGACATATTTACACTTGAAAATCGCCATTGGGTTGGCAGCGAGTGGTATCGTGAAATTCTTTCCTCGCATAGGTTTTATGAAACCCTTCTGCGTAGCTTATTGTTTTCTGCCATCATTTTGAGCATCCAAATTCCACTTGGTGTGTTTATAGCCTTGCTCTTGCCAAAAGAAGGAAAGCTAAGAACAGTGATGTTAATGATGCTC
>JBGCEA010000043.1:0-3835 GCA_045105915.1 Nitratireductor sp. | reverse complement strand
CAAGACGACCAACCTTAATTTGAATGGTCTGTTCTTTGCCAGCTCTAAACACAACAACATCAACTTCTTCATCAACTGAAGTGTCAGCAACAATGCGCGGTAAATCACGCATTTCAGCAACTTCCTTGCCATCAAATTTTAGAACAACATCACCAGAAACAATGCCACCAGCAGCCGCAGGGCCCCCCTTAAACACATCGCCTACCAAAGCACCACTTGCTTTTTCAAGCCCCAGTGTTTCAGCAATTTCATCGGTTACTGTCTGAATTTGAACACCCAGCCAACCACGGCGAGTTTCACCAAATTCGCTTAACTGGCTAATTACTTGTTTAGCAAGCGATGTTGGCACAGAAAAACCAATACCAATAGAACCACCAGAAGGTGAAATAATAGCAGTGTTAATGCCAATCACTTCGCCATTCATATTAAACAATGGGCCACCAGAGTTACCTCTGTTAATGGCAGCATCTGTTTGAATGAAATTATCATAGGGGCCAGATTGAATATCGCGGCCAATAGCAGACACAATACCCATACTCACACTGCCACCAAGGCCAAATGGATTACCAATGGCTAATACCCAATCGCCGATACGTGATTTATCAGAATCGCCAAGCGGCACAAATTCCAAATCCTTGTCAGATTTAACACGCAAAACAGCTAAATCGGTTTTAGGGTCAGTGCCCACCAATTCTGCAATAAGCTTTGTACCATCTGCAAAATTTGCAGTAATTTCATCAGCACCTTCAATCACGTGATTGTTGGTGACAATCAAACCATCTGCGCTAATAACAAAGCCAGAACCCAAAGATTGCACTTTACGATCTGGGTTTTGACCAGGGCGTTTTTGTCCATCTGGAAATAGATCATCAAAAAACTCTTGGAACGGGCTGCCATCTGGAACGCGCGGTACAGGTTGGCTCGGACGCTTTTGTTTTACCTTTTGCGAGGTAGATATATTGACAACAGAACCCAATAATTTTTCTGCCAAATCTGCAACAGATACAGGCCCTTGACTTGCCACAGATTGTGCATGCGCAACGCCAGTGTGTGAAGACAGTGGAAGCGAAGTTGACAAAGCCAATGCCAACGCACCAGCGCCAAGCACCTTTCCAACGTTCAAATTAGATTTCAAAAAATAGTTCCAAGCGTTCTTGCTCATCAGGTCTTCCTTTTCATAGCAACCAATAGCTGCCTCTTTATTCAAACAATCCATACACTTTAAATAAGGCATCGATTTGTTTTTTCTACTTTTAGAATTAATCAAATTGGAAAAAACATCCAAACGATCAACAATCCAAATATCATTGCACCCAAGCCAAAGGTTCTAAGCGTTTCAGTTGGAATATTTGGCAATTCCTCTGCCATTCGTTTTACCCCATTTGGAAACAGGGCGTAAACAATTCCTTCTAAAACAAAGAATAAACCTACGCTTATGATTAACTCATTCATTGAACTAAACCTATTTAATCAAAGTATTACAGTTACAGTTTGGTAATATTTGTAACAATTGCTCACTCTTTTGTGAGATGATTTTTGCAAACAACAAAAAAGGCGACACTCAAAGAATGCCGCCTTAAGAATTAGAAGTCTTTCAACTACTGCTTTTTAGAACCCGAAGGGTCTGAGAAATAACGGAAGAAGTCAGACTCAGGTGATAAAACCATTGTCGTGCCACTTGCCTTTAATGCCTCAGAATAAGCAATCATTGAACGATAAAATTCAAAGAACTCTGGATCACGATTAAACGCATCAGCAAAGATTGAGTTTCGCTCACCCTCGCCCTCACCACGTAAAATCTCACCATCACGTTGTGCTGCTGCTTTAATTTCAACAACTTCACGATCTGCACGAGCACGCAAACGACGCGCTGCTTCAGAACCACGCGCACGCAGTCTTTCCGCTTCAGCCAAACGTTCCGCGTTCATACGTTGGAAAGTTTGATCAGAAACTTCTGCAGTCAAGTCAGTACGTCTAATACGTACATCAACAATCTCTAAGCCCAGCGCTCCAGCTGGCCCTAATAATTGATCACGTACTTCAAGCATCATCGCAGAACGCTCATTAGAAAGTGCAGCCTCAAAACCACGCAAACCATAAACACGGCGAAGTGCAGCATCAAGACGTGTACGAAGTCTTTGCTCTGCGAGGCCTAAGCTACCAGAAACTTGACGTCTAAATAGGCGCGCGTCTTTGATTTTGTAAGTCAAAAAGGCATCTACCTCATAAAACTTACCACCAGAAACTTGAACCGTAATATCTTCAAGGTCAAAGCGTAAAAGTCTGTCTTCTACAATTTGAACCGTGTCAAAACCAAACGGTGTAAATGGTGGCTTAAAATATAAGCCTGGCTCTGTTTTTACGTCTGTGATTTCACCAAAGCGCAATACAATCGCTTGGTCACGTTCATTAACAACGAAAAACGAATTAAGTCCAAGAAAAGCTATGATAGCAACTAGAACTAAAAAGATTGGTCCTGATCTCATTGTGCTGCTCCTGTTTTATTCGCCTGACTTCTGTTTTGTATTTCAGGCAATGGCAAGTAAGGCACTACGCCTTGGCCATTTCCGCCCTGCTCTAAGATCACCTTATTAGCACCGCCAAGAACTTGTTCCATTGTTTCTAAGAACAAACGCTTTCTGGTTACTTCAGGTGCTTTTGCATATTCGTCATAGACAGAGATAAAGCGAGCAGCCTCACCCTTGGCTTCTTCAACAACACGGTTTTTATAAGCCGCTGCATCTTCGCTGATTTGCGCAGCTTCACCGCGCGCTTCACCCAAGATACGGTTTGAATAACGATTAGCTTCTTCAACAAAACGATCTTCATCTTGTTCCGCGCGCTGCACTTCATCAAACGCATCAGCCACAGGTGGTGGCGGTGCCACATCTTCTATGTTGATCGCATTTACCTGAATACCTGTTTGGTAATCTGCTAAGGTAGATTGCACAATTTGGCGTACTTCATCAGCAACACCAGCTTTATCATCACGGAAAACATCTTGAGCAGGTCTTCTACCCACAACTTCGCGCATCGCACTCTCAGCAACTTGGCGAACCATGCCTTCAGGGTCTGATACGTTAAACAAATAAGAATTTGGATCTTCTACTTGATAAAGAACCGAAAATGCCAAGTCTACAATGTTCTGATCGCCAGATAACATCAAGCCACTAGAGCCTGACTGTCTGCCAACATTACCAATGTTAAGCTGGTTTTCACGCACATTTGCAATTTCATAGGTTTCGATTGGCCATAGGTGAAAGTGCAAACCCTCAGTAGATACTTCTGCCTTTGGCTGACCAAAACGCAATTCAATACCAAGTTCATCAGGTTGAATAGTGTAAACGGCTTTAAACAGATAAAGCGCAATTAAACCAAGAACGAGCAAGCCCGCCATAAATGGGCTAAAGCCACCGCTACCACCAGGAATAGCTTTTTTAAGCTGATCTTGGCCTTGGCGGATAAGATCTTCTAGATCTGGTGGCTGGCCGCCACCCCCACTTGGTCGCTTACCGCCACCCCATGGATTATTAGGGCCTTTATCGCCCCCACCATTATTACCGCCGCTGCCCCATGGGCCGCCGCCTTTAGGGCCATTGCCCCCACCAGATTGATTGCTCCAGGGCATCCAAGATCCTTTGTGTTAGTGCGTTTAGCAAATACCAAACGCGTGGTTAGAAATTTCTATAGTAGTTATAGGTATGCAAGCCTCAGCTTTCAACGCTAGATGCGCCAAACTTCGGTCTTTTCTCACTAATTTAAGTTAAACTCGCTCATAAACGACATATTGCGTGGCTGCGCTGTCTTTTTCTCCTGCCGGAATGTCTTCTTTTTG
>JBGCEA010000042.1:0-6859 GCA_045105915.1 Nitratireductor sp. | reverse complement strand
TTCTTGAAAGTGGAACAAGTCCATTTCACGGCCAAGCTTTCTGTGGTCGCGTTTTTGCGCTTCTTCAAGCATATGCAAATAGGCTTTAAGCTGTTTATCATCTGCCCATGCAGTGCCATAAATGCGCGTTAGCATTGTATTATTGCTATCACCGCGCCAATACGCACCAGCAACGCTCATTAGTTTAAACGAATTACCAATGTCGTTGGTTGAGCGCATGTGAGGGCCGCGGCACATATCCATCCACTCGCCTTGCTTGTACATTTTCAAGCTTTCGCCTTCAGGTATAGCATCTACCAATTCGACTTTGTATTTTTCGCCTAACTTTTCAAAATGTGCTTTTGCATCTTCACGCGACCAAATTTCTTTAGTGAACTTTTGATTGCGGCCAATGATTTCGCGCATTTTCTTTTCAATGACAGGCAAATCTTCTGGCGTAAAAGGCTCATCGCGTGCGAAATCGTAGTAAAAACCATTTTCAATAACTGGGCCAATGGTCACTTGTGTACCTGGCCATAGTTCTTGAACTGCTTCTGCCATTACGTGTGCGCAATCGTGGCGAATAAGTTCTAATGCGCGTTCATCTGTGCGCATGACCAATTCTAAATCGCCAGAGGCATCAATTGGATCGACAATGTCGCGCAATTCGCCGTTTAGGGCGTAGGCAACAGATTTTTTAGCTAAAGATTTTGCAATAGATTCTGCAACTTGAATGCCGGTTGAACCTGCATCATATTCGCGTTTATTGCCATCGGGAAATGTAAGTGTAATTTGGGCGGCCATCTTGGGCAAGCTCCTATCCAGTCCAGCAAACGAGCGCTGGTGGTTGATCGGAAAGTTTGAGTGTGTGGATTTAAGTGATTTGTGAGCGCCTTGCAAGTGTTCAGTTCAAATGATTGTTTCACTTGCACTCCAGCACTCACAACAGCACTCAAATCATCCCTCACACCATTGTGACAGATATTTGATTGGTCAATTGCATGATGTTTTTTTAAGGTTTGATGAAACGCTAGATTATTACTTAGTCTTGGCTGGCTCTTGAAAGGCACACAAATGGTTATGAACCTAAAAACGCATTTACGAACCACACTTCTTGCTGGTGTTTTGAGTGCAACGCCCTATGCAATCCATCAAGCGGTGGCGCAAGAGACAAAACCCATTTCTGATTATGTGATAGAAAAATATGGCCAGCCGCCTGCTGTGCCAAATGGCGAATTATCAAAAGAGCTAAGTGAAGCAGTAGAAAAAGCCTTTGTCATAAGCCTGGAAAATGATCGCTTTGCTAGCGAAGAAGCAATGGCATTACAACTAATCGCAAAATCTAAAGACCCACGCTTAACTTGGTTTGTGGCTGATTTGTTGCGCTTTGCGAGATCTGCTCAACTCAATGCGTGGCTTAGCGAAGCTGCTTCTATAATGCTGGGTAAAAACATAAATCCCGGCAATAGTTGGGGCGATGTGACTGACCATTTGATTGCATGGAACATACCCCAGCCACCCGATTATTTGCGCGTAAAACGTGCGATTTTCACTAATATTATTCCAGGATGGGAAAACATATTTGTTGAAGGCAAGATTGATTGGCGCCATGTTTCATGGGGCGGTGTGTTAATTGATGATCGTGCTTATGACACGACAGACGAGCTTTGCAATTGTATTCCAGCAGCAGATAACCCAGAGGTAAGTTCAGCAGAAGATGCCACTTGGCTTGAAGACGATGATATTGTTTTTGGCATTGGCATTAATGGCGAATATAGAGCCTATCCGCGCCAGATAATGGAAGTGCGCGAAATGGTGAACGACACGCTTGGTGGGCGCGATCTTGGTATTCCTTATTGCACGCTATGCGGTGCAGCGCAGGCTTATTTTACAGACAATTTAGAAGGCGGTATTGAGCGCCCAATATTGCGCACATCAGGGCTGCTTATTCGCTCTAACAAAGTGATGTATGATATTACTTCGCAGTCGGTGTTTGATACATTTTTAGGTACGGCAGTCACTGGGCCACTGGCAAAGAAAAATGTAAAACTAAAACAAGCCGCTGTTGTAACCACAGATTGGGCAACATGGAAAAAGGCACACCCGCAAACAACCGTTTTGCTAGAAAAATATGCATTAGGGCGTGATCCAGATTTTAGAAATGGACGCGATGCAAATGGCCCTATTTTTCCAGTGGGAGATGTAGACCCAAGACTGCCAGTGCATGAAGATATTATCGGCATGATAAGTGCCTCTGGCACTCCTATTGCTTTTCAGCGCAGCAAGGCATTTTTAGCGCTGCAAAAAGGCGAGAAAATTAGTATCGAAAATGTGCATTTAGCGTTAGACGCTGGCGGCATAAAAGCGGTTGATGAAAATGGCAAAGACCTTGGTAGCCATCAGGCGTTTTGGTTTGCATGGTCGCAATTTCATCCCACCACTATATTGTGGAATGGATAGTGTGCGGTTTAATTTGTGCTAATTTTTGTGCTCACTTTTGCGTCCATTAATGTAAAAGTGATCAAGCATATATTCTTTGAACAATAATCCTTGCTCACTTTCGCTAGAGACTTGCGCCCCAGCCTCGCCAAGCAAAAAGGCAACTTGCTGTCTATCATCTACTTCATCTGCCACATAAGCATGATAGGCCGCCGCCCAAATATAGTGCTGTAATGCGTTTGGAACTTTAATCTTTTTGGAAAGCGCAAGGATTTGATTGGCGTTAGCTTTTAAATCTAATTCAGCAAAATACGCTTTCGCTTTTTCAATATCTTGATGCACAAAGTATTGGCGAAGTTTTGATGCTTCTTGCTTTATATCTGATGCGTGGCTTGTGCTTGCGCTTAAGCCAACAAACATTAAGCAAGTGAGAATGAATTTAAGACAAATGAACGAGCTAATTTTTTGCATACATGCACTTAGCACATTGCGCTTTATGCATGAATTCAAATTTACGTTAGAAAAACTAGACTTATAAAAGCGCGTCTTTAACAAGCTTATTTGCACATGCCGTTGCCATTTGTTTGAATTGCAAATCTACATATTGCTGATTTGGCTCTGGCTCGAATGCAGGCAATGGCTTGGCTTCACCATCTTTAATTTTTAAAGCAGCTGAACCACTAGATACACCAACACCACCAGATGCAGGTGGCGGCGCGCTGGCAACAACTGAGCCTGTTGGCGCTAATTTACCTGGCAATGGCCCTTTTGATATCAAATTATCCAGTCTTGCAGATCCAAGTGATGAGCTACAATGACCAGATGCAATAACTTTGCCTTGCTTAACATCAATCATCACAAAGCTGCCTGCAAAATTCATATTCACATTGCCGCCTGCTTTGTTGATTGAAGAGCCTGTTGCTTCTGCTAACAGGCTTCTGGTTTTTAGATCAAATACAATGCCGCCAAAGCCTTGGTTCTTTGCATGGCGTATAATTGAGCTGACACGTGCCTCATCTGGCCATTTAGCAGACTTGCTATAAGCAATAGTTGAACCTTGTAGGTTTGGACTTGGTACAACGCTATATTTTGATTGCATAAATCTACTAACTTCTAAGCTTGCATGGGCTGCAGGGTCGAAGCTTGGCGATAAAATAAGTACTGCCTTTTGTGCCGTTTTGCCTGTTGTGCGAATGCTATTGCCAACAACGTTTACAATTAAATCGGCAGCAAAGTTGCCTGTGCTCACTTGCTGTGTAGAGACTGAGCGCGTGAGCTCAATGGGTGAGTTTTCTAAAATTGCAAAATTGCGACCAATTAATGCGGTGGCATTTGAATCTAGCTTTGTTGTTTGACTACAACCAGCAATGAGCACCAATAGAAAAATTACAAGAACACGCATCAAATCACCCCCAAATATCTAAAACATGAATTACTATTAGATATGTAAAAACCATAGACTTAAAGCGCGATAAAGGGCAATAGAATGCGCTTAAATATCTGTTACTATAGTACAAATTAAACGCCGCTCTTGTTTCTTATAAATCTGGTTCTTTATTTTCGGGTGCCTTATTAGAATCGTATTTTTTCAGGCGTTCCAAAAACTCTCGCAGCATGGGCACGCGTTGTGGCCTAAAGCTTTTTTCATTGATTTGCAGACTAGATATTCTATCCATTCTGAAACTGCGATAATCCTCGCGCATGTTGCACCAAGCTAAAAGCATGAGTGAATTATCCATAAACACAATTGAAAGCGGCTTTAAATCTCGTTTGGTGATGATATCTTTTGCATCGCTATATTCAATTGTAATTTCTTGCTCATCACGCGCGGCTTGGCGAAGGGGCGCAATATCAATGGAAACATCTGGGCGCTGGCGAAAACGCTTTGCGTGCAAAACAGAATGTTCGAACTGCATGCGCATGCGCTCTGGCAGGCAGGCTTTTATCTTGTGTAGTGCATCATTAGCGGCTTCTGCCAATACTGCATCGCCTACCTGATTGACCTCTTGTAGGCCAAGCACCAGCGCTTCCATTTCATCACGGCTAAACATCATAGGCGGCAGCGCTGGATCTTCTACAAGAGTGTAACCAAACCCTGCCTCGCCATCGATGATAGCGCCAGAGGCTCTTAGTGTTTCAATATCGCGATATATGGAGCGCGCAGAAACATTGAGCGTTTGAGCTAAATCATCGGCGCGCACTGGCGGCGTTGAAGAGCGCAAATGGTGCATGAGTTGTATCAGTCGAATGCTTCTAGACATATCTTGTTCTCATATTGTGAGTGTGTTCGCTAATAAAACACCCTACTATACCTTGCTGACATTAATTGTCAGTAGCCTTCTTTTATAAAAGCTCTACACACTCTTAAAAGAGATGTTTTACTTAAATTAAATTCTCAAATTGAATAGATAGATTGAAAGAGATAAAGCCATGATGATTTTGGACACATTTAAAACAATTACAGATGAGCCTACCGCAACGCCCTTTGGCGCTAAAGCAATGTGCTTGCTTGAAATGGGTGGCTTTGAATGGGAGTTCAATTTTAAAGACGCGCCAAATAAAGCGCCAAAACAAAAATTCCCTGTTTTGCATGATGGCGATAAATCTATTGCCGATAGTGAACATATTCGAATGTATTTAGAAGATACTTATGGTGTCGATTTTGACAGTAATTTAAGCAATGACCAAAAAGCAGTTTCTCGTGCAGTCATTCGTATGATTGAAGAGCATTTTTACTTCATCGTCATGTCGCATCGCTGGGAAGATGAAGCCAATTGGCAAAATGTAAAAAAGGGCTTTTTTGGTGGCATGCCAGCGCCACTAAAATGGTTTGTTCCTAAAATAGTTCGAGGCAATGTTTCCAAAACTCTAAATGGCCAAGGCATGGGGCGCCACACGAGAGGCGAGCAATTGGTAAAAGCCAAACAAGACATAGATGCCATTATTCAACTGCTTGGCAAACAAGACTTTCTATTTGGAAATGACCCAAGCGCGGCAGATGCAAGTGTAGTGGCATCGTTTAGAAATGCTGTGAGATTAGACCCTATCTTGCCATTGTCTGATTATATTTTAGAAAACAAAACGCTTATGGCTTATTTAGAACGCGGCAAAGATGCGATGTATCCTAAAAACTAGTCTGCTTTAATTTTAGTTCAAGAAACAACATTGCAACTATTAGTTGCAATGTTGTTTATTTTTGTTAAAGTCACACCCTATATTATTGGGTGAGAGATACTGTGACTGTACAAAAAGCAATACAAAATGAACCTTCTTTTCATGCAAAACATGATCGTGATGCCAAGTCTAAAGGCAGTGCGAGTGATAATATTAATGAACTTAATCAGTTAGATAATATCATTTTTACACCAAAAGAGAGCCTCACGTTCAGTTGGTATTTAGCGACTGAAACCCTAAGAGCTCTTAAGAACAAAATATTGATCTTATGCACTATAGCAACACTCTTTATAGTTGCATTAACAACCACTTTTATTGGCCCAACTTATAAATCTCAAACAGAATTTCTGGTCTATACCAACATGTCACCTTTTAAATTGACAAATTTTGACAGACGCGAAATGGCAAAATCAATCGAAACCAACTTTTTAAGTAAAGGCTTTAGAGGCAAATATAGCGCTAGATCTCATACAATTGTTTTTTCCAAATCATCAAAATCGAATGATGAGCTGCTCCATAACGAGCACTCAAAACAAATTGCGTTTGCCACACAAGAAATCAATAATGATTTTGAAAACCGCGCTCTCAAAGAGTTCGAGTTTGTGAAAGCCCAATTAGAAAAAAATGAGAACCTTCAATACGCAAATCAGCGCCTAATTCAGCTTCAGTCTTTTTTTGATAATATTGAGCTAAAGCAACACGGAATTATAAAACTTATAAAATACCAAAAACCAACGAGAGTGAATTCGATTTACTACACCGCAATAACTTTGGTTTTTTGTGCATTTGCTGGTTTTATAGGTTTTATTATGTGGCTTGTGGCACAGCCTCGAGCTTTACAAAAAATTATTGAGCTGGGAGACAGCGAAAGATTTCGCGCCACTGCAGACGTTAAGTACCAAGCTAGCTACAATTTCCAACGCATTTTTTGTGGAACAGGGTCAAAGCCAGCTTTTGTGAGCGGGTTGCATTTTAGCTCTCGCCAAAAGGTACGTCAGCCCCCTGCCATCAATCCATGGCGCGCAATGGCTTCATAACCATATTCTGAACATGTGGGTAAATGGCGGCAAGATTTTCCAAAGAATGGCGAAAGTAAAAACTGATAAAACTTAATAAAGCCAATGCCCACTAAACGCCCTGGGGTTTTTGGCCACTCGCCTTGCCAATTACGATCTTGCCGATTACGATTATGCTGGGTTTCATTTTTGCCATCATTATCAGCGCACATTTTAAGCACGCTCTTTTGAATTAGCGCTCTTTTGCTCGA
>JBGCEA010000041.1:0-3019 GCA_045105915.1 Nitratireductor sp. | reverse complement strand
TGGATGGTTTTTAAACTCAGATTGAAAATCACCTTCCATTTGTGTGTTGAAAGTGAAGGTAGAAAACTCGCTATGCTTTTCCCAGCGAAGCTTGCCATTACCCCAATTAATTTCATGATAAACGGCATCCTTGTCTGGTGTTGGCTCGCCTTGCTCTTTGCAAAGGTTGGTAAGCAAAGTGTGAGGCACCAATGCACCGCCATCAGACATGAAGGCAAAGTGAAGTATGATTGAATTGTTAGATAGATTTGAAACAGGCCTTGAATGCACCTGCGAGACGGCCTCTAAATAATCCACATGCATAGGAAATGCAGCATCTAAAGAGCCTTCAGCTAAGGTGCTCGAATTTTTTAGTTTAGAGTTTTTTTGCATCTTCAGCCTAACCTTTTAAACACACAATAGTTTAATTGCTGGCCTTAGAAATTGGGCATTCTGTCTCATGAAGGATGATTGGTGAGAGTGCAGAAAAGAAGAGCTATGCTTATCTAGCATCGGGGCTTCAACAATCGCGCACAGTCATGGGTTGAAGGGCTAGTGTTATATTCGCTTGCATTAAAGCAATCATGCCAATAAATTTAACTAAACAGATGAGTCAGACTTGCGTTTAAACTAAGCGCAATCTGTTCCAAAAATTCTGACAACGAACATTAAAGATCAAAAAGATAAAGTATAAATATGTCGGAACAACTCATTGCAACAATCGGAATATTTATTGGAGAGCTGTATGGAAACTTTGTGGGTGGTGGAAGTATCGTTACACAGTTTTTTCTGCAGGGTATTTTAGATATTCCTATCAAACAAGCTATTGCTTGGGATAATGCCGCAGTACTAGGTAGCGAGTTAGGGTTGTTTCTAACACTTTGGTACAAAAATAGATTAGAAAAATGGATGGGAGTGTTGGCGGCTTCTGGTGTAGCTGGGTCAATACTAGGGTTGTACATCTTAAATATTATTGATGCAGGTTTGCTCAAGATTGTATTTACAGGAGTCATTGTTGCAGTGCTGGCTCACATTTTCTTTTCAAAGAGTAAGCCAAAACAAGAACAACCCGTTAAAACTGATAATTGGCATTTACTTATTGCTATTGGATTTTCCATCGGAGCATACAATGCCTTTCTGAGCATTGGAGACTATGTTATCGGACTCTTATTATTGACTAGTGTTATTGGCCTTAAATACACTCGAGCATTGTTTGGGCTCTCATTTATGTTGGTCTTTGCTCGCTGTTTTGCAGCTGTTGGTTATTTTCAACTAGATTATCTAGATTGGTCATTTGTTGTGCCCATGTTTACTAGTGCCACAGCAGCAGGAATAATTGTGGGTACACTGATGAATAAATATAATTTTGACTGGATGGAGAAGGTGCTCAAGTTTGTTGGATTGAGTCTAGGTTTGTACTTAATCTATTCTTTGTTTTAATATTAAAACTTACAGTTTTGGCAAAATTTCAGTGCGCCTAATTCTGTGTTACAACTGAAACTGAAAGCCTGACGACGGACAATCGACAGCGTCTGCTATTAAAAATAGAGTTTCTATTCGTTGGTATTTTATTTGCCTTATTATTATCTAGCTTAGGCATACTTTTAGACTCCTACATGGCGTAGAGGAAAATCAATATGAAAAATCAGCGCAATAAAGTTGCGTGACAATTTCTTTCAACAAAACCCAAAACAAAGTAGAAAATGGCGCACCCGAAAGGATTCGAACCTCTGACCCCCAGATTCGTAGTCTGGTGCTCTATCCAGCTGAGCTACGGGTGCGCAATAAACAACAAGACTGCTGTTTGAAAAATACTATAAAGCACAAAAATAAAGCGAGTGCTTTGCAGTGATTGGTAGTTACTGTTTATGTTTGCCAAATGCAAGCGGTCTTGCATCTAAAAATGCTGTTTTATGAAAAAAATCCAATTTTATAATTTAAGTTTAGTTAAAATTAGCCATTATGGCTTGGAAGTTTTATCAAGAACACAGAACCCATGCTGTTAGAGTTTTCTATCTCTATGCTTCCCCCATGCGCGCGCACAAGTTCTGCCGCTATTGCTAGGCCTAGGCCAGTGCCGCCGGGTCTGGTTGAGCCTTGAAACGCAGAGAACAAGTTTTCTTGCTGATGGGGGCTAATGCCAGGGCCAGTATCTTTGATACGAATAAGAGAAGTTGTGCCCTCAAAGCTGGCAGATATCTCAAGGCGTTTAACGGCGCTTTGCTCACTGTCATTTTCTAGCACCTGCACCGCGTTGCGCGAGATGTTTAAAATGGCCCTAAACAATTGCTCAGAATCGGCATGCACAAAGTGCTCATGGTCTACGCCATTTATCCATTCAATCTTATAGTCTTTATCTGGCTGGCCAAAACCCAGCGTATCGCCAACATCTTCAACCAATGTGTGCAAGCGCTGCACGCGCAATTGGGGCGGGCTTTCGGTTGCCTTGCCATAGGCCAGCACTTCGCGCGTATATTCAACAGCTCTATCAATCGTTCTAATAAGTTTTGGTGCAAACTTTTGAGCCGTAGGGTCATCAATTGTAACAAGCCTATCGGTAAAGAGCTGAGCAGACGCCAAAATATTACGAAGGTCATGATTGATTTTAGAAACTGCCAGTCCAAGATCTGCCAAATGCTTTTTTTGTCTGAGCGTTGCTTGCAACTCAGACTGCAAAACAGAAAGCCTGCGCTCTGTCGTGCCAATCTCGTCTGCGCGTCCGCTTGGCTGAAAAATAAGAGCGGCATTTTCGGGGTTTTTAGAAAAGTTGCCCATATTTTCTGACAAATTAATTATAGGCTTCACAATAAGCATATATAGGCTGACAAACACTAAGCCAGCGGTAAACAAAGAGATGCCAAGAGAGATAAGCAAAATATTTATGGCATAGCGCCACATAGCGTTGCGCAAATGTTTGTCTTCTTGCACTAGGTGAATTTCAGCGTCTCTTGATTTCATTTTTGTGAAAACATGATAAGTGCGCTCGCCGCCAAAAAAGAGCGTGCCAAAGGCGCTCTTAATCATAGAGAGCATAGACATT
>JBGCEA010000040.1:0-4790 GCA_045105915.1 Nitratireductor sp. | reverse complement strand
TTGGCCTATGGCGAACAATTGGTTGAGCGCATTATGAACGACCCGCTGATTGGCGAAGAAGCCGCGCAAAAATTCAAATATTACCCAACCACCACACAAGAAGCCTCCCTTACACATGGGCGCATTACAAACCTAATGCGCGAAGGCAAGTTGTTTAAAGACCTGGGTGTACCAAATTTGGGCGCAGATGATCGCATCATGATTTGTGGCTCAATGCCGCTTAATCTTGAAATTAAAGAGCTATGCGAGGCTGCAGGCCTAAAAGAAGGCAGCAACTCTATGCCTGGCGAATTTGTTTTAGAAAAAGCATTTGTTGGCTAAACTTAAGTAAACATTTTAGGCAAACATCAGCGCGCACAAAAATTTACGCGCTTTTTCCTTCTCATTTTAAAACGTCTGCATTACATAGCCTTATGGATGATTCATTTGACGTTATAATATTGGGTGCTGGTGGTGCTGGCCTTATGTGTGCTGGCATGGCTGGCCAACTTGGCAAAAAAGCAATGCTTATTGACCACGCGCAAAAAGTGGGCAAGAAAATTCTCATCTCTGGTGGTGGGCGTTGTAATTTTACGAATGTAAATACAACCGCAAAAAACTATTTGTCGCAAAATCCGCATTTTGTAAAATCGGCTCTAAAACAATATAGCGCGCAAAACTTTATTGATTTGGTCAAATCATACAAAATCGACTTTCACGAAAAAACGCTAGGACAACTTTTTTGCGATGGCTCTGCCACTCAAATTGTCGATATGCTTTTAAACGAATGCGATAAGGGCAACGTTAGCATTCAACTGGGTCAGCCAATTGATGAAGTAAAGCATGAGGGCGAAACCTTTTATGTATCTCTGGCAGGCAAAACCTATAAAGCGAATTCTTTTGTTGTTGCAACGGGCGGCCCTTCTATTCCAAAAATGGGTGCAACAGATTATGCCTACACGCTTGCAAGACAATTTGGCCTAAAAATTGTAGAGCCAAAGCCAGCTTTAGTGCCTTTCACATTGGCGCAAGAAGATGCGTTATTTAAAGAACTTTCAGGCGTTTCTGCCCAAGTAGTGACTAGCCATAATAAAGCAAAATTCCAAGAAGCCGCCCTCTTCACACATAAAGGTCTGTCTGGCCCTGCAATTTTGCAAATCTCATCGTACTGGAAACATGGCGAGCCTATTGGCGTGAACTTTGTTCCAAGCTTAAAACAAGGATGGATAATAGAGGCAAAAAGAAACACTCAAAAACTAAACCTTTCAAAGCTACTCGCGAAACACATGACAGAGCGTTTAGCAAAGGCCTTAGTGGAGCGCTTAAAAAGCCAGCATAACTTAAAAGACAGATTGGCTGAAAACAGCGATAAGTTACTCAATCAAGTAGAGCTGCAATTGGCCAATTGGCAATTCTCGCCAAATGGAACAGAAGGCTATGCAAAAGCAGAAGTTACCATTGGCGGTGTTGATACGAATGAGCTTTCATCTAAAACCATGGAAACAAAAAAGCAAAAAGGCCTGTTTGTCATTGGCGAAGCCGTTGATGTGACTGGCTGGCTTGGCGGCTATAACTTCCAGTGGGCATGGGCCAGTGGTTATTGTGCCGCGCAGCACGTTTAAGACCGCGCCCTTAAAAACTTCTCATCTCAAAAACACATTTAACCAATATGAGTGTGACTAAAGCTCATATTGAAACTCACATAACAATATGTAATTTGTGTTTCTTTAAAATGGGTTCGACACATGCAAAACTTTATTGAAACTTTTGGAAAGGCCTTTGGGCTGATCTTTAGTTTTGATCCAGACCTATATGAAATTATTGGCCTGTCTTTACGGGTCACCTTTACGGCTGTGTTTATTTCAACCCTTATTGGTTTTCCACTTGGCGCCCTGCTTGCAATTGGCAAGTTTAAAGGCCGCAATACATTGCGTGTCATTATTACCGCTTTTATGGGGCTTCCCCCTGTTGTTGTAGGGTTGGTTGTTTATATGTTGCTATCAGCCAATGGGCCTTTAGGCGTTTTGCAACTTTTATACACGCCTAGCGCCATGATAATTGCTCAAGTTATTTTAGTGGTTCCAATTATTGCAGCGCTTTCTTCGCAAGTGATTTCAGATCTAAACCACGAATATGATGAACTATTACGCTCAATGGGCCTCTCAACATTTGCAAAAATGAAGACGCTTTTATTTGATGCACGTTATTCGCTTGTCACTGCTGTCTTAGCAGGGCTTGGCCGCGCAATGGCAGAAGTGGGCGCCGTTATAATAGTGGGCGGCAATATCAATCATGTCACACGCATGATGACGACAGCAATAACCCTAGAAACTTCAAAAGGCGAATTAGCCTTAGCGCTTGGCCTTGGCACAATTTTAATTATTTTATCGATCAGCATAAATGCTGCGCTTATGGCCGTTCAATCTTTTGCAAGGCGAAACGCCTATGCCTAAAAGTACAACGCCCACACTTAAGAGCGCACATATTATTACAGCTACCAAAATAAGCTACGGGCAGCCCTCTTTAATAAATGAAGCCTCATTCAATATTTCGTCTTCAGGGGTGAGCGCAATTATGGGGCCAAATGGCGCTGGTAAAAGCCTGCTATTACGTTTAATCGCCAAACTAATTAAACCAACATCTGGTACGTTAGAATTTTTAAAAAGCGCACAGAAAAGCAATCCAGAAATTGCAATTGTTTTTCAAAAACCAGTCTTGTTAAGACGCTCAGTAAGAGCAAATCTTGAGCATGCGCTAAATGCTGTAAACGGCAACGATAAAGACAAAACCCAAATAAAAAATCAAATTGATGAACTCTTACGCCAAGCCCAACTAAGCGAAATTGCAGACAGGCCAGCGCGGGTTTTATCTGGCGGCGAACAACAAAGACTGGCTTTGGTGAGAGCCTTAGCAAGCAATCCCAAAATATTGCTCCTAGATGAAGCAACCGCAAGCCTTGATCCAAGCGCTACAGCATTGATTGAAAAAATCATCAAAGACACCGCAAAAAACGACACTAAAATCATCATGATTACGCACGATTTTGGTCAAGCAAAGCGCCTCTCAAATGATATCATATTCATGGCAAAGGGTAAGGTTTTAGAACAACAAAAAACATCTGACTTCTTCAAAAAACCAATCACCAAACAAGCAAAAGCCTATTTAGATGGAAAACTTGTTGTTTAAACTGTTATGAAAACCACTCCAAAAGCTTAAATGCCCTACCCTCAACCAAAAAAGCTTGCTAGAGCATATTTCAAGATTTCAATTTATAGATAGAGCAAAATCATGTTCCAGAACACTTTTCCAGACAAAGACCTTGTTTCAAAATTAGTTGCAAAAATGCTTTGGGAAATTGAAGCGGTGCATTTTAGAGCCGATGAGCCTTATAAATTCACATCTGGTTTAGCCAGTCCTGTTTATATTGATTGCCGCAAGCTCATTTCTTATCCGCGTATCAGATCAGCCGTTTCTGACTTTGGCGTGGCTACTGTTATGCGCGATGCAGGTTTTGAAAAATATGACTGTATTGCTGGCGGCGAAACTGCGGGCATTCCATATGCTGCCTTTATTGCAGAGCGCATGGGCCTACCAATGATTTATATTCGCAAAAAGCCAAAAGGCTTTGGACGCAATGCACGCATTGAAGGCGATCTAAAAGAAGGTTCACGCGTTCTATTTGTTGAAGATCTTACAACAGATGGCGGCAGCAAAATTTCTTTTGCAAATGCCATTCGCGATGCTGGCGCTACAGTGACAGACACATTTTCTGTTTTCTATTATGACATTTTTCCAGATGCACCAAAGACACTGGCAAAACACGGCATGAACCTGCACTATCTTGCAACTTGGCACCATGTTTTAGAAGTGGCTAAAGAAGAAAAGCTATTTGACGACAAGACACTAGCTGAAGTTGAAAAATTCCTAAGCGCACCCCTTGAGTGGTCAAAAGCAAATGGCGGCATCAGCGAATTACCGTCTCGCAAAGACTAAGAAAGCAAAAAAGTTAATTATTTTTTGGCTGCATTTGGAAAAAACAATTGCAGCCCATCTACTTCATAAGCGCCAATCTGTTTTTGCCCTTCTTCAGAAATCAGCCAATTAACAAATTTCTTTGCAGATTTGGTTTTTGCAAATGGGCATTTTTCATTTGAAATCGCCATCACACCATATTGGTTAAACATAGGTGGATCGCCTTCTACCAAAATGATGTGGTCTTGCTTATTGGCATATTTTACCCATGTCGCTCTATCGGTAAATGTGTAAGCGCCTTTGCCAATTGCAAGGGTTAGCGTTTTGCCCATGCCAGAGCCTGTCTCTAAATACCATTGCCCACTAAAAGGCGAAACATCAACGCCTGCAGCTTCCCATAAGCGTAACTCAGCTTTGTTGGTTCCTGAATCGTCACCACGCGATGCGAACATTTCACCAGAATTTGAAAGCTTCACAAGCGCTTGCTTAATGCCATTGGCTTGCTTTAATTGAGCCGCATCACTTTTAGGGCCAACAATTACAAAATCATTATACATCAAGTCATAGCGCTTAACGCCATAGCCCTCTCGCACAACCTCTTCTTCATCAGCTCGCGAATGCACAAGCATAACATCGCCATTACAATCTAGCGTATTACGAATGGCTTGGCCTGTGCCCACCGCAACAACGCGCGCTTCTATGCCTGTTGCCGCTTCTAGCTTTGGTAATAAAAAGTCATAAAGGCCAGAATCTCTGGTAGATGTTGTTGATTGAATAATCAAAAACTCATCTAATATGCCACCATGAGAGGGTGAAGTCATAGACGCGTAGCTAGCTAT
>JBGCEA010000039.1:0-4254 GCA_045105915.1 Nitratireductor sp. | reverse complement strand
AACAGCAACTACTTTCTCGCCCTCTTGCGATTTTATAGCCTGCAAATTAACGCCATCCAATTCACCTTCTTGTAATGAGATTTCAAGATCGCCAGTTAAGTTACGTGTTAGTTCAGTGCTATTCTTACCCGAACTTTTGAGCATTAAATCTATATTGCCCTTGGCCATAGGCCATATCTGCGTTTCAAATTCTGAAGGCATTAATTGCGCTGTATTGATTTCGCTTAAATTGATATTGGTTGCAAATTCTAGCTCATTGTCTATGCGTTCAGCTGAAATACTTCCAACCATAGTGCCCTCGGCAAAATCGGTATTGCCTATATCAAGCGTTAATTTGCCGGCTTTTGTAATAAGGCCGCCAGCAAAGTTGGTAAAAACACTTTTATTAAAAACCACCTCTTCAGACGAAATTCTTAAATCCATTTCAAGCTGATCTAGTTGGTGAAGCGAAGATAAACCAGAGCCAACAACGGCTTCGGAATCACTACCTTCACCAATATATGGTGCTAAATTAATCTCAGCGAAAGCCAAAGTACCGTTCAAACGCATTTTGCCATCATCGTTTAAGCGATAACTCACATTACCATTAGCCTCATCTGCATTGATAGAAATGTTGCTGTCTTGAATTTTCATTTCATTCAAAGTGCCTGTGAGCATGCCCGCCAAAGAAAACTGCCCAAGGCTGGTGCTCGGCTCTAATTCATTGCCAAGTAAATTTAACACTCTGCGTAGTGAAGGCGAGGTGAGTGCAACTTCGCCATCAAAATACAAATTTGATTGATTGTTTATCTTGCCCGTATATTCCAAATTGATAGGCTCAGATTTAACATCAAACTCAATATCAGAAACACCGCCAGCCATAAGCATAAGGGGGGTGCTGACACTGGATTGAAATTCCATCAAATCACCACGCCAAATAGTGCTACCGCTAAAGGTCCACGCCGAATTTGTGGTGTTCCAGTTAGAGCTGGCATTTAAATTGGTAAATGTTTCTACACTTCCATTAATTTCATTTTCATATTCCAAAACGCCATCTAAAATACTGAAAGAACCAATGTCCAATGCGCGCAATTGACTCATATCAATTGCCTCACCAGGCTTTTGGTTGCTTATGAGCTGCTGCATTTGTGCTAAAGAGTCCCAAACTTTTCCTTCAGGAAAATGCCAGCTGGTTTGGCCAGTCGAGAATTTTTTTAAATTAAACAAAGGGCGCACAAATTGAAATTCACTCATTTCAACTTGTCCAGTAAGTGCGGCAGTTAAGCTAAGCTTCCCTTTAAGCTTTGGCATTTGTAAAAGTGGCTTTGAGCCATCGGGGCCAAATTGATCGTGAAACACAACATTGTTGATTTCGATGCCTAAGAAGGGGCGAAAAGAAACTTGCGGATTACCGGTGAATTGCATTTCGCGGCCCGTTATTTTTTGGGCGTGCGCAAGCAAACTTGTTTTGACAGATTCAGAAGAAATGACCAAAGGCAGCGCAAAAATAACGGCTGTGAGTAAAAGCAATAAGACAAGACTTGCCATGAATAGTTTTTTCATAATTTGCTTTTGCTCTCTACGCTAATCAATACTCAAATTAGCTTATAACGTTTTGCGCTCAATGTTTACAGCTGCATGTGGATATTTACATGAATTTTAAGATGCATTTTCAAATAACCAAAGGACAAAGGTTTAGATCAATAAAATGTGTTAAAATTCATGGTTAATAAAGCGTAACCAAAAAATTAACTTTAAACCAGCGTTTAGCTCTATTCGTTAAAAAACGTTAAGTAAAATTAAGGACTTGTTAACGCTTGAAGGGCATATTGTTATTAACTTATCTAATTGCTTCGATTGTAAGTTTTTTTATCTAAATGCCCCTAAAATACCTATTTGCGGACCTAAATGGTCCGCTTTTTTTTGTCTTTTTTTCAAGATTCATCGCTTAGAAATAGACACTTTTGTTAATAAATAGACTGGCACTAAGCCAATGATAACGATTAACAAAGATGCAATGGCAGCTTCCTCAAACAGCGCTCTAGACGCTAATTCGTAAACATAGGTTGAAAGAGTGTTAAAATTAAACGGGCGCAACAAAAGTGTAGCTGATAATTCTTTCATTGAATCAACGCAAACAAGCAAAATTGCCATACCAAATGCCGGGCGTAATAATGCAAGATCTATTTCTTTCAAAGATTGCCATTCGCTGCGCCCAAGTGTTCTAGAGGCATAAGACAAATTTGAAGATATTTTTGAGTAACCAGATTCAATAGAACCAATTGCTATGGTCAAAAACCGAACGCTACCTGCATAGATCAATATGAAAATGCTACCAGAAAAGAGTAAGCCCATTTTTATGTTGAACCAATTTTGCAGCAAGCCATCTAAAAAATTATCAAATTGCGCAATAATGGCTAATAAACCAAGAGCTAAAATAGTACCGGGAACTGCATAGCCAAAGCTTGCGGCGCGTTGAAGACTGGCAAGCTTTTTTGAACTTGTGCGCCTGACTGAATAAACCAAAATAAAAGCACAAAATGTGCAAACAAGTGCCGTACAAATGGCAACCAGCACGCTGTTATAAGCAGCTGCATAAAAGTCTGGATTAAGCGCATCTGCATAAGGCGCAAAAGCAAATTCTAACATTTGTAGAACAGGAATTATAAAGCCAAGCAAGATAGGCAAAAAGCACCAAAGGCTAGCTAAGCCAGATTTTAGGCCATGTAGTTTTATGGGTTCGTTATTTATAATTTTGCCACGCGTATCAGAATAGTTTTGGCGCGCGCGCATTCTTTTTTCGATGTGCAAAAACAAAACAATAATTGCGAGCAAAATAAGTGCAATCTGCGAAGCTCCAGCCAAACTAGAGCGGTTTAGCCATGTATCATAAATAGAAAATGTGAGCGTTCTAACGCCCAAATATTCAACCGCCCCAATGTCGTTTAGAGTTTCCATAAGCGCAAGCAACAAGCCAACCACAAGGGCAGGGCGCGCGGCTGGCAAAGCTACTTTTAAAAACAACTTTATAGGCCCAGCGCCTAAGATACGCCCAACATCTAACAGCGCATTATTTTGCATTTTAAAAGACAAGCGCGTTGGCAAATATACATACGGATAAAGCACGAGCGATATTAAAAATACCGCGCCAGTTGTAGAGCGAATATCAGGAAACCAATAATCTCTCGCACTCGTAAAACCACCTAGCGAGCGAATGAAGGTTTGAATAGGCCCAGTAAAATCTAAAAATTCGACATAAGCATAAGCAGATAAATATGTTGGCATTGCAAGTGGCAAAACCAACGCCCAGCTATAGGTTTTTTTGAAAGCAAAATCATATCGGCTAACCAACCACGCAGTTGTTGAGCCAAAGAGTAACACCAACATACCAACACCTACCAGCAATGCTAAGGTTGTGAGCGCAGAACTTGGCAATACAAATTGAATGAGATGCGGCCACACATCTTTGCTGTCACCGGTGGCTTTCCAAGCAATGCCAATAACAGGCAGTATAGCTAATAACACAAGCAATATGATGATTGCGTTGAGCCATTTTGAGCTTGGCTTCATAGGGCAGACTTCCAGTTGGCAAAGATTGGCATGGTTAGGTAATTGTCTTTTGCGATTTTACCTATTTGATTGGCTAAATCAATCTGCCAATACACGCGGTGAAGGAAATTGTATATGCGCTATAGTGCCTTCACCTTCAACACTTTCAAGATCAAAGTAAGCTCTGTTAGCCTCAATGAGTGCTTTTGTAAGTGGCAAGCCAAGGCCAGTGCCAACAATATTTTTGTCTCTATCACCAAGTTGGCTATACGGTTCTAGCGCAGCTTTTAGCTCTTGCGCATTCATGCCGTTACCAGTGTCTCTAATGCGCAGGCCAACTTCGCCATTGGCTTCATAAGTTGTAGAGACAATAACTTGGCTGTTTGAAGGTGAGTGCTTAATAGCGTTTGAAACCAAATTCATAATAATTTGGCGAACACTTCTAACATCAGCCACAACATTTGGCACTGCTCTTGAAAGTGAAATTCTGATGATAATACGCTGTGCGTTGGCTTGTGGTTGCAGCAGGGCTACTGTCTCGCGTGCGATTTGGTTCAAATCAACAGATTCGTAAGACAAGTCTAATTTGCCAGCTTCAATTTTAGACAAATCTAGCAAGTCATTCACCAAGTCTAGCATATGGTTGCCTGAGCGATTTATGTCTCGCAAATATTCGCGGTAACGCTTATTTTCAACTTCGCCAAAACGCTCTTCAATCATTACATC
>JBGCEA010000038.1:0-2823 GCA_045105915.1 Nitratireductor sp. | reverse complement strand
TAGAGCCAGAAGTTATACACTTGGCTATGCGGCACTTGCCGGTGTTTTGTTTTTCTTATTTGCTTCAAGCACCACGCGTCATGTGTTTCAGGGCAGTAATATTGGGTTTTTCAAACATACGACTGATTTAGAATTTTGGATGTATTCAGTGGTGTGGCTTGCAATGGGCGCGGCTACATTAGCTGTTGGACTATGGCTTAAGTCTCAGCCTGTTAGAATAGCTGCGGTGCTTCTCATTGTATTGACTGTTTTAAAGGTCTTTATTCTAGATATGGCCGCACTCACTGGTGTATTGCGCGCGCTCTCCTTCTTAGGACTTGGGGCGTTTTTGATTGTAGTTGGTAGATATTATCAGCGAATTTTGACCGCAAAGAAATAGGTAATTGAATATTAACTACAATCTCAAGTGATTAAAATTTTACGTTCGGGTTATACTTTTTTCAACACTCTGGCTTTAAATAATATTCTAGTTTTGAATTTTATATAAGTACGGGGGGAGATTGGCGTGAGCTCAATTGAAGTAAAAGTTTTTGAAGGTTTGGAAGCCATTGAAGAATTTTCTGATCAATGGTCGCAATTAGCAGAAAATACAGTTTCGCCCCTTAGCGTTTTTCAAACGCCGCAATGGTGCTTAACTTGGCTTGCCACGAAAGAAGATGCGAAGCCTGTTTTTGTTACTTGCTGGGAAAACGAAGCTCTAGTGATGTTGTTGCCATTAATGGAAACAAAGCGCATGGGCACAAGTGTTCTTGAGTTTTTGACCATTCCTGATTGTGAATATTGCGAACCTTTATTTGCAGAAAAAGCGAATAAGAGCCAAGTGCTTGGCGAAGCATTTGCTTATTTGAAAAAACATAAACAATTTGACGTTTGTCGTTTTCGTAACGTACCAGAATTGGCGCATGATTATGCTGCAAAATTAAGCGCGACCAATCGTGTTGGCGATTTGGAATATTCGAGCGTATATAATTTCCAGTCTTATTCGAACTTTGAAGACTATATGGCTCAGCGCTCTAAGTCTGCGCGAAAGAGTATTCGCAAGAAATATAATAAACTTGAAACGCTTGGCGATGTCAAGGTTGAAGTTTTTGAAATGAGCCAAGATTACATCAATCGTAATTTTAAGAAATTTTCTGAATGGAAAATTGAGTGGCTTCAGCAAAATGGTCTTGTGGGGGGTAACTTTGCGCCCGATGAATTGCGCGCGCATATCTCAAAGCTTGTAAATCTTAAAGATGCTGGCTTTAAGATGATGGGTGCGCATGTTGTGGTGGATGGTGTGCCGCAAATTTGCCATTTGATGATTGAATATAAAGGCACTTCTTTTGGTTATTTGGCCTTTAGAAATTTAGAGCTAGATGCTTATGGCTTGGGCGAAGTGCTAGACATGGAAACCATTAAGTATGGTTTTGAAAATGATTTGAAATATATGGACCTTATGGGTGGGCCTTCTGCTTATAAAGATAAATTGTGTAATGAGCGCATAACGCTTTACGATTACAATTATTCTTTCTCACTGCGCGGCCAAATGTATATTTTGTATAATCTAATACGTGTGCGCGAAACGCTTAAAGCTGCTTTTTATAGGTTGCCTATGCCAATTCGTCGTGCCTTTCTTTGGATTAAGAAAAAGCGCTTATTAAAGCCGCTTGGGGTGTTTTTAATACCTGCGACGTTGCTTTGGGAAATAATGTAATTCTTTAAGACATCTTGACCTTTTGCTTGCTCGAGTGCATATCAGTCTCAAACTTTCTGACAGGTATAGGACAAGAGTAAAATGGCAACTACGCTATATGACAAGATATGGAATGATCACCTAGTTTCAACAGATGAAAGCGGCACAAGCCTGCTTTATATTGATAGACATCTTGTGCATGAAGTAACAAGCCCTCAAGCCTTTGAGGGTCTGCGCATGGCGGGTCGTAAAGTAAGAGCGCCTGAAAAGACACTTGCTGTGGTCGATCACAATGTTCCAACAACCGTTGATAGATATGATTTCATCTCAAATGATGAAAGCCGTATTCAGGTTGAAGCGCTTGCAAAAAATGCAGAAGAATTTGGTGTTGAATATTATTCTGAGCACGATAAGCGCCAAGGTATTGTTCATATTATCGGGCCAGAGCAGGGCTTTACACTGCCGGGCATGACCATTGTTTGTGGCGATAGCCATACTTCTACACATGGTGCATTTGGCGCGTTGGCGCATGGTATTGGCACATCTGAAGTTGAACACGTTTTGGCATCGCAAACGCTGATCCAGTCAAAAGCTAAAAATATGCTTGTAAAAGTAGATGGTAAATTGCCAGAAGGCGTTACGGCTAAAGACATCATTCTTGCGATCATTGGCGAAATTGGCACAGCTGGTGGTACTGGCTATGTGATTGAGTTTGCTGGTGAGGCTATTGAGGCGTTGTCTATGGAAGGTCGTATGACCGTTTGTAATATGACAATTGAAGGCGGCGCACGCGCTGGCTTAATTGCTCCAGATCAAAAAACATTCGACTACATTAAAGGTAAGCCAAAAGCACCAAAAGGCGCTGCATTTGATGCGGCTGTTGAATATTGGAAAACATTGAAAACAGATGAGGGCGCGCATTTTGATAAGGTTATTACCTTAGATGCTGCAAACCTTCCTCCTATCGTTTCTTGGGGCTCTTCGCCTGAAGATGTGGTTTCTGTTGATGGCGTTGTCCCAAACCCTGCTGATTTAGCAGATGAGACACAACGTATTTCAAAGCAACGTGCGCTTGACTATATGGGATTAGAAGCTGGCACTAAAATTACTGCTATTAATATCGATCGTGTTTTCATTGGTTAATGTCC
>JBGCEA010000037.1:0-7497 GCA_045105915.1 Nitratireductor sp. | reverse complement strand
ATGTTGTTTGAACGCAAAAAAACCTCATACAAATACATTAGTACTGTTTTGTATAAGGTCAAATGCAAAAATTTGTGAACAGGCAATGCTAAGGTGCATTGCTAGATCAAACTTAGCCTTGGCGTGCTTTAAAGCGTGGGTTTACTTTATTAATAATGTAAACACGACCCTTACGACGAACCAAACGGTTAGCGCGATGACGGCCTTTAAGTGATTTTAGTGAGTTTTTAATTTTCATTGTCTCAAACCGTATTTTTGGGGAGTATCCTCACCCATGAATTCTTCATAAAATAAGCGCGCCCTTAAAGACGCGCTATAGTTGGAGCGTTCATAAGGGATTATGGGTAATAATGTCAAGGATATTGGCGCTGATTCGACTGTTGATTACGTAAAAATTGCATTCCAGCTAAAATTAGCGCAACTCAGCCATGGCTTAACTGCATTTTAGCCAATCAAACACCCCTCATAGATAAGTTTGGCAAAAATATCAGCGACCATGCCGAGCTTTTGTAGCAAACTCACAATCTGCTCTTTAAAATTGAGCCTGTTTCGCTAATGTCTGCCCATATGAAAAAAGATTCGGTTCAACAAATAAAAACGCGTTTGGTTTTAAACTTTCCAGGGTTTGAGCCAACAGACAGTGTTGCTCAATTGGGCAGGCTAGAATATGCCGCCAATAATACAGGCAAAGTTTGGCATTTTAAAACAACCCAAAGCCCAATTCAGCAAATTGAAGGTCAAAACCATATTGTTGTAAACCATGAAACCATAGGCGCGAATTGGAAGAGCGATACTAAGATCGTTCAATTTAGGTGGAATGACATTGTTCATGAATATGAAAAAGCCACCTTCCCTTTTGGTTTTTTAAAAGACAGCGCAAAATATCTATCCTTCTTTCTCGATGGAACAATCTATAAATATTTCAAAGCAAGCCCGCGTTATTGGGGCTTTACGATTTTTCCAATCTTACTTCTAGCAATCTTTGCAATTGTCAGTTGGTTTGGCATTCAAACCCTCGCATCTAGCTTTATGAGCCAAAACTTCGGGCTTCATATTTTGGAAACACTTATAAGCACGCTTATTCTTTGCAAACTATTTGGCAAACTCACTTATCTAACCACAACCATTGCAGACTGGGGTTTTGCGCGCGATATGGTGAACCAAAAAAACAGCGCAATTGAGCAGCGCTTTGAAGAGTTTGCAAAAACAGCAGCCAAACACATAAAAGCATCAAAACAAGATGAAATCATAATCGTTGGTCATAGCTTTGGAGCGCTTTGGGCCTTAGCAGCCCTTGGCAAAGCGCTAGAAAAAGAGCCCGAATTATTGAACAACAAAAAGGTAACTTTTTTAGCGCTTGGTTCTAGTATTTTAAAAATAGCCCTCGCGCCCAATGCACACTATATGCGCAATTACTGGAACCAAATTGTAAAACAAAAAAATCTCTTTTGGCATGAAATTCAAACCAAAAACGATTGGATCGCTTTTTATAAGTCTAATCCGTTTGAAGTTTCTAATACACAAGAGCCAATGGGCGGATTAGCAATTGAGCGCATAAAATTTAAAGATGGTATGGATCGCAAACGTTACAAAAAAATGTCGCGTTCGTTTTACACAACTCACAGACAATATATTTTGTACTACGACAAGCGTGTGCACTTTGACTATATGTTACGCCTATTTGGCCCCTTTGGTGCAAAAGCACTGGCGCAAGACAAGGAATTACATCTTCATATTGATCAATCGGGCAAGCTTGTTTAGTAGTGGGCGCAATTCGGCTTTAAAAAACACTTTTTGAGGCAAACAATCTAGGAAAACTAAATGAATACTATTCTTGGTTACGATCTAACGCATATTGGTAAAGCAGTATGGTGTGTTTATATGGTTTTGTGGGCAACCATTAGGTTTAGACCTAATAAAGCGTCGAGAAAAACTAGCATCTCTTTCACAAACCGCGCACCGGTAGAACGCTTTTCCATGATCGTTTCAACACTTGGCCTTGGTGTTGTGCCAGCCATTTGGGTATTCACAGGATTTCCAAAACAATTCGACCATCAAACCAATATCTTCATTCTGATTGTTGGCGTTATCATTGCTGTCTCTGCGCTAATTTTGTTTAGAAAAACACACAAGGCTTTGGGCAAAATGTGGTCTCACAGCCTAGATTTAAGAGAAGGCCATAAATTGGTAAGCGAAGGCGTTTATAAAAATGTCAGACACCCAATGTATTCAGCCTTTTGGCTTTGGGCCGTTGCTCTGCCTTTCTTACTAACCAACTGGGTAGCAGGGTTTGCGGGTATTGTTGGTTTTGGTACACTTTACTTTTTAAGAGTTGGCCAAGAAGAAAAAATGATGGAAGAGCAATTTGGGCAAGAATATCGTGATTATTGCGAGAGAACCAAACGCATTATTCCAGGTATACACTAACCCTTCTTCAACGCGTCTATATTCCAAGCAAAGCTGAGCAATTTATAAATTCTGCTCAGCTTTGATGCATGATCGCTTTAAATAGAGATAAATTTGCAACACCTTTAGATATTTTAATCATCTGCCCAAAATCTGCATCTCAGCGCGATTCTTTTGATTGCGTTTAAACGCTTTTTTTACCATATTGCGTTGCAATCCATTAATCATAAAAATTACGCGAAAGTCATCAACCAATGATGCTAAACGACAAACTATCTAAGCTTCTGCTTGCAGGCTTGCTTACAACTACACTAGCCATTTCTGGCTGTGCATCATCATCTACCAATACTGCAGAAACCACCAAGGTTACAAACAATGCCGGTGCAGTTTCTGCTGTTGCAGAAGAAGACGGCTCGCAAGAAGTATTTGACGTTATTAATCGCTCACGCGCCCATGTAAAACGCTCTGGCGAAGTTTACTCAATGCGCGGCCTACTAAACATCTTTTCGCGTGGCATGGATGTCATGGCGAAAAAGTTACGCACACGTGGCTATGATGCAATTTCATACAATCACGGCAATTGGCGTCCAGTGGCTGAAGACATTGTAAAACGTGCTCGCCAGAAAAAAGTAAATTACCCAATTGTTATTTTGGGTCACTCTTTGGGTGGCAATGAAGCAAGCTCAATGGCCAACTATCTTGGTTCAAAAGGCATTAAAGTTTCATTCGTTGCAACGTTCGATCCAACTGAATCTAGATCAGTTGGCAAAAACATTGGCAAGGTTGTAAACTACTATCTGCCAAATGGTCGTAACACGATTAGCAAAAGAAGCAGCTTCAAAGGCAAACTTAACAACATTGATGTAACCAATATTACAGATATTAAACACACCAATGTTGAAAAGAACCCTGGTCTACAAAACAAAACGTTCAAGACGATCAAATCAATCACAAAGCCGCTTAGCAAGCGCGCTAAGAAAAAACTATTTGGCACTTCAAGCAAAACATAATTTGCTAAGCTAAATGAGCAAAAATTAAGCTACCTTTATGGTGGCTTTTTTATTGTCTAAAATTACTTTTATGGGGCTAACTCACCCAAAATGTCGCTCACCAAAAGCAATTGATCATGCATCGGGTTTGTATTGCGCCAAACCATGCCTATGGTTCGTTTTGGAGTAGACGTTGTAAAGCGCGCTGTAGACACCTCAGCAGATTTAGTTTCAATATCTATTGCCATTTGCGGAATAAGCGTCACGCCCATGCCACTGCCTACCATTTGTACAAGGGTCGATAACGAACTACCATCGAGTAGTCCGCTCAGTTTCGCTTCATCCATATTGCAAAAGGAAAGCGCTTGATCTCGAAAGCAATGCCCTTCTTCAAGTAAGAGCAATTTCATTGCACCCAAATCGCCAATGTCTGGCACAAGGTTTTGCGCATCTTTTTTGGGTCTAACCAAAACAAACTCTTCTTCAAACAAAGCAACTTCGCTAAGCGAAGTCTCGCCAACCGGCAATGCCAAGATGGCGGCATCTAATTTGCCCTCTTCCAATTCTTGGCAAAGTTTTTTGGTTTGTGTCTCTCGAACTCTAAGATCTATCTCAGGCGCGGCTTTTGTTAAGCCCTCAATAAAGCGCGGTAACAAATAAGGCGCTATTGTTGGTATAATACCAATTCGCAATTTTGCAGGAAACTTTGAATTACGCACCCTTGCAAGGTCTTCTAAATCATCGACCGATCGCAAAATTTCACGTGCTTTTTTGGCAAAGTCTTCGCCAAAATTTGTCAGTCTTATTTGGCGCGCTGTGCGTTCAATCAAAACAGCACCAATGGCTATTTCTAACTCTTTTATTTGCATAGAAAGCGCAGGCTGCGAAATAGAACAAGCATTAGCCGCCCTGCCAAAATGCTCAAATTGGTATACGGCCTCAAAATATCTAAGCTGCTTAAGTGTAACACTACTCATAAGTAAAACTTATAGAAACAATAAATTAATTCAACTTCTATTTATCAAAATTATGCGCTAAGAAACCCTAACTAAATCACAAAATTCAAACACAATAATGAAAGCGATGAAGATATGAGCCAAGGTAAATGTCCGGTAATGCACGGTGCAAATGCACAAAAATCAACAGGTTCAACCGCGAACCAGCATTGGTGGCCAAACCAGCTAAATTTAAAAATTCTTCACCAAAACACTTCTCTTTCAGACCCAATGGAAGAGAACTTTGATTATGCCGCTGAATTTAAAACACTCGATTTAGAAGCAGTAAAAGCAGACCTAATAGCGCTAATGACAGATTCGCAAAGCTGGTGGCCTGCAGATTATGGCCACTATGGTCCTTTCTTCATTCGTATGGCATGGCACAGCGCAGGCACATATAGAACAACAGATGGACGCGGCGGCGCATCTTCTGGTTCACAGCGTTTTGCACCGCTAAACAGCTGGCCAGACAATGTAAACCTAGACAAAGCACGTGCGCTGCTTTGGCCAATTAAACAAAAATATGGTAAAAAGCTTTCTTGGGCAGATTTAATGATCTTAACTGGCAATTGCGCCATCGAATCTATGGGCTTGAAGCCTTTTGGTTTTGCGGGTGGTCGTGCTGACATTTGGGAGCCAGAAGAAGACATTTACTGGGGTCCAGAAACAACATGGCTTGGTGATGAGCGCTACCAAGGCGATCGTGAGTTAGACGATCCGCTTGGCGCGGTGCAAATGGGCTTGATCTACGTAAACCCAGAAGGACCAAACGGCAATCCAGACCCACTGGCTTCTGCAAAAGACATTCGCGAAACATTTGCCCGCATGGCAATGAATGACGAAGAGACAGTAGCACTTGTTGCTGGTGGTCACACATTTGGTAAAGCGCATGGCGCTGGCGATCCTGATGCACATGTTGGGCGCGAACCAGAAGGCGCTCCAATTCATGAGCAAGGCTTTGGCTGGAACAACACTATGGGTGCAGGCCATGGCGCAGATACAATTAGTTCTGGCATTGAAGGTGCATGGACACCAAACCCAATCGCTTGGGACAATGGCTATTTTGATGCATTGCTAGGTCATGAGTGGGAACTTACAAAAAGCCCTGCCGGCGCACAACAATGGACACCAACCAGCGCATCAAATGCAGACCAAGCACCAGCAGCACATGATGCAAATAAAAGCGTGCCTATTATGATGACCACAGCCGACATGGCGCTAAGAATGGATCCTTCATATTGCGCAATTTCAAAACGCTTCCACGAAAATCCAGATCAATTTGCTGATGCATTCGCAAGAGCGTGGTTCAAACTAACGCACAGAGACATGGGCCCTATTGATCGCTATTTGGGCGCAGATGTGCCAGCAGAAGAACTCATCTGGCAAGACCGCGTACCAAATAATGAGCGTGCAGCACTTACAAATGCTGAACTTGACGCCATTAAAGCAAAAATCTTAGGCGCTGGCTTAAGCATTACACAGCTCGTTGCAACAGCTTGGGCTTCTGCATCTAGCTTTAGAGGCAGCGACAAACGCGGCGGTGCAAATGGTGCGCGTATTCGCCTAGCTCCACAAAAAGACTGGCAAGCAAACAACCCAGCAGAACTTGCAAAAACACTAAAGGTATTTGAAGGCCTGCAAGCAGAAATTGGAACGGATAAAATTTCTATCGCTGATCTAATTGTGCTTGGCGGTGTTGCAGCCATTGAACAAGCAGCAAAAGACGCTGGCGTGAAAGCAGACGTACCCTTTACACAAGGGCGCACAGACGCAACACAAGAGCAAACAGATGTTGAATCATTTGCAGCGCTAGAGCCGCACGCAGATGGCTTTACAAACTTTGCAAAAGAAGGCCTAAACCGCCCACTAGAAGAACTGCTAATTGACCGCGCACAATTGCTAACATTAAGCGCGCCACAGCTAACAGCACTCTATGGCGGCCTACGCGCATTGGGCGTAAGCACGAGTGCAGACCTTGGCATTCTGACAAACAAGCCTCAAACTTTGAACAATGATTTCTTCATAAATCTATTAAGCAGAGACACAAAGTGGGAAGCAACAGACAAGTCTGAGCAAACCTTTGAAGGCAAAGACCTTGCAACTGGCAAAACAAAATACAAAGCAAGCAGAACAGATTTGGTGTTTGGTTCAAACTTGCAACTTCGTGCTATTGCTGAAGTATATGCGTGCGAAGATTCTAAGCAAAAATTTGCAACAGACTTCATTGCCACTTGGACACAAGTCATGAACGCAGATCGTTTTGATCTTAGCTAATATTCTGCCGCCGAGCGGTGAATTTGAAAATTAGCATTGAAATAAAAAGGCGGGCAATATGCTCGCCTTTTTTGTTGCCTTTTGAAAGAAGGTCGCTCTGTCAGTTAGAAGAGTTAAATTGCCAGAACAGATTTAAATTTCGATGAGCGGTTTTTTGAAGGTTTCTAATGCGAGCGAAAGCTCAGGGTGTTTTAAGGCATGCTCTTCTATACTAATACCCAAACGCGCAGCCTCAGCAGCTTGTTTCAAAGCCACAACGCCTGCGCTCGCACCTTTAGGGTGGCTCATAATGCCTCCACCTGCACAAAAAATATAATCTTCATTTCCAAGCAAAGCACCAGCAGATTCAATTTGCCACGCCGTTTGCCCAGATGAATAAACCGGCATTGCAATATGGCTTGCACCGCCCTCACTACAAACTGGTTTTTGAACTGAGCGTGCAGATTGCGCAACAACTGCATCGGTTTCCGTAAACTTGCTAGCAAGACCGTTTACATGAATATGGTCCACACCAGCCAGTCTCCATAGTTTTTGCATCACATCAAATGAAATACCAATATCTGGAGAACGAGACAGCACGCCCCAACCAGCTCTATGTCCATGGATAAGCGCTTTACTACAATCGCGTACAGCTCTTAATCCCGTGAGACCTACAGACTTCACACATACCATAGCGCAATTTGCGCCAACATCATTCATCAAGTCTAAGTTACGCCACATCTGGTCAATCTCATCAGTGATGTTAACGGCATATAAAACCTTCTTGCCCGTTTTATCTGCGTGGTTATTTACAACTCGCATCACAGCTTCTAAGCGCTCATTAAATGGACATA
>JBGCEA010000036.1:0-3003 GCA_045105915.1 Nitratireductor sp. | reverse complement strand
TGGTGCCCCCGGACGGATTTGAACCGCCGACCCTCTGATTACAAATCAGATGCTCTACCAACTGAGCTACAAGGGCAGGAAAGCAACGCAAAGTTTGCTTTCGAGCGACTGATTATCAGAAAATATGAGAATGTCTAGCCTTTAAAACGTGAAAAATACTTATCACCCAAACTATTTTGGTTTTTTCATGTTGAAGCGCTCTGTTAACCCTTTTTTAACCATAAATGCTAGTAATTCGTTAACTAACCAAAATTGCCTTGCCTCTAAGTCACTCCACTAACTATTGTATAGATGGATGCGGATCCAACAGCAAAGCGTAGGCAAATGCCAATTGCGCTGATACGAGAAATTTTGGGCGTAAAATGACCATCGATCCGCAAAATGGTGTGCAAGCACACACAATCACTAAATCAAAGTCTAAGAAAAGAACGCTTTTCTCTGCTGGTTTAATTGCCCTTATTGCGGGTGTGTCGTTTGTTGCAACGCCAACTGTGCCATCTGTTGCGGGTGTGGCAGAAAAGGGCGCTAGAGGTGAAGCCAAGATTGGTTCTAAGGCTGGCGCAAAACTTGCGGCGATGAAACAGCGCGCTAAAGCTAATCGCGGCGCTAAGGCTAGCAAAGCAAAAAGAATAAACAATGCTTCTAGCCAAGCCACAATAAAAACAGGCATCAACACTTCTAGTTCGCGTTCAAAGGGCATTTCTGCGAGCAGTGCAAATACGATGCAAACAAGAATCAACAAAAGCAATCAGCGTTTGAGAAAACCAAGTTCAACAAGACGCGTGAACAGATTAGTGGCAAGCGGTGTTGTTGGCGGGGCGGCTTATGGGCAGAGCCAAGGCTCAGAATTTTTCGCAGCCTTTGGTCCATCTGATTCAAAGGGTGCTTTGTTTGTACGCTATGAAGATGCGAAGGGTGATGTTTATTACAAGCAAGAAAACACAGACAATTATGTTCGTGTTTCTGGCTCTAATATTATTAAAACCAATGTTGAAAAGTCTTATTATGTTCAAGGCGAGGCAGGCTCAACGGGTGGCAACGCCAATGGCGCTTTTATACGCGTGAACAAAGGCGCGAAAATTATTGATATTTTGAAATCGAGCAAATCTGCAAAACGCAACAATAAGCGCGCGGCTGAGTTAGACTATTTAGATTTAAGCGAGCAGGGCGAAGTATATTCTGCGCATTTGGGCGGCATGGCTCTTATTGCTGGCGCTGTTGATTTTACCAAGGATTATATGCATTCGCATTACGCGCATTCGCGCAAACATCTAAAAGTATCACATGCAAAACCTGCACATACTAAGGGTGGTTTAAAAGCAGTGCGTGTTAATTCATCAGGCATGGTAGAGCTTGCTGGCTCTGGCGGGCTAAAGCATAAACATAAGCAACACCACCATCATGCTGGTCATGCGAGCGTTAAACTTCATGCGAAAAAAGCTTACAATAAATCGTATTTAGCAACTTCAGAAAACCCAATCGTTATTAGATTGGAAGATGTTTACTAAGCCTGTTTCGAGCTAACAATATAAAGCGCTAATGCAGCTGCATTTGAAACATTCAATGACTTAATAGCGCCTGGCATATCTACTCTTGCAAGGGTGGTGCATGTCTCGCGCGTTTTTTGGCGTAGCCCTTTACCTTCATTGCCCATAACAAGCGCAACTTTTTGTCCGCTAATGCTGTTTTCCAAAACATCTGGTCCCTCACTATCAAGGCCAATGGTTTGGTAACCAAGCTTGTGCAATTCGCCAAGTGCATTTGCCAAATTACGCGCTTCAATATGATCTATCATATCTAGCGCGCCAGATGCAGATTTTGCCAATACGCCAGTTTCAACTGGTGAGTGGCGCGAAGTGGTAATGAGAACATTTGCGCCCATCGCAACCGCAGAGCGCATAATGGCGCCCACATTATGGGGATCGGTGACTTGGTCTAAAACCAAAATAAGAGGGCAGTCGCTCACTTGTGCCAATGTTTTGGCCTCTAAGGGCTTAGCTTCTAAAACACAGCCCTGATGCACCGCACTAGAGCCGACTAATTTATCTAATTCGCGCGGCGTGCTTTCAACGACATTAAGCTTGCTCAATAGCGCGTCATCCACTTCTAAACGCTCACGAGCGTTAGGGGTTAGATAAAGCTTTAAAACCTCTCTAGCGTCATTTTCAAGCGCATGGCGCACTGTATGCAGCCCATAAAGGCGCACAACGCCGTCTGGCACATTTTGCGCTTCTTCATGTGGGCGAGGGCGCCATTGCTTATTGCCATCTCTAGAGTTAGAGCCATTTTTGGCGTCTCTATAATTGCGGCGCAATCTTGCATAATGAGAATCTTTTGGCGTTTTTTCGTTCACTTGTCTTCTCGCATTCAAATTATTGCCATTTTGCAGGCACTGCTGTTTGGCTATTGCTCAAACCCTTCTCACATATGAGCATTATCTGTCACGCTATTTTTAAGCGATCTAACTTAAAAAGCCAAAATCACACAAGCGTTTGCATCCAACCAAGCGAATCTTCAGTAGACCCATTTGGTTTATATTCTGCGCCAAGGGGTTTGTTCCAGCCAAATGATTTGAGGGTTTGGAATATGCTTTTATAATCTAATTCACCAGTGTCTGGTGAGCCGCGCAAAGGTGTTGAAGCAAATTGAATATGCCCGATGATTGGCAGTAAAGCCTTTAGCCTATCTTCCACATTATCTTCAGTATTACCTACAGTATCACCTTCCGTGCGCCCAACATGATAGCAATCAAACATCAGCTTCAAATTTGGCACGCCAAGTTCTTTTATAAGGTTAGCTGCTTGGTGGGTATTTTCTAAAAAATAGCCAGGTGCATCATATGGGTTTAGAGCTTCTATCAATATTGTGCGCGAAGTATTTGAGCTGGCATATTCAAGGTTTTTTAAAAAGCAATCATGCGCTTGCTCACCCCTAGCGCAACCCGCCATTACATGAATGGCATTTGCGTCAATTTCATCTGCATAGGCAATGGCTTCATCTATG
>JBGCEA010000035.1:0-13367 GCA_045105915.1 Nitratireductor sp. | reverse complement strand
TGACGATGGTTCGACCTCTTATCAAGCATTCATCGCCACCAGAAGAGGTGGTCCAAGCTCTGTCTCAAATTTGTTGAACAAAAACATTATTGCACTGTCTCAAGATTCTATTGCTGGTTATGCATTCCCATTATTTGAACTAGCAAAAAGCGGCACAAATTTAAGCAATGGCACCACGACTTTTGACTTTGGAACCAAATACAATTCAGCTACTCAAAAATTTGCAAGCGCGCAGGGCGATGCCATCATCGGTTGGAGCTCTTTTATTGGAGATGCCGATACAGGCTATTCGCGTGGCACACTAAAAGATTTGGTCAATAGATACGGTTTTGCAATGGATAATTTGCAAGTTATTTGGAAGTCATCCAACATTGCTCATAATGTGCATTCGATCAGAAAAAACGTGCCGGGTGAAGCAAAGGCAATGCTTAGAGATATTCTACAAAGCTTAGAAAAGAACGACCCAGTAGCCTACGATTCAATCGAGCCTGTATATGGAGGCGGCTTTGTTATTGCGCGCCAGCAAAACTTTTTCCCAATGATAAATTTTGCAAAAGAGCCACTTGCAGGTATTGCAAAATAAGTTTCTATCTGCCGCACATTATAACCAGCCGCATTAAAGCCAGCTGCAATAAAAAAGGACGCTAATAAGCGCCCTTAAATATTCATAAAATTTGATATGCGTTGTTAGCAAACATCTAGTTGCTGGCCACTACGTGGTCTTGCATAAATCACTTTTTCCATTGGCAACGCCGCATTGTCAAAAGAAAGGAAACCATTGCCATCGCTACCTGCAAAGCCAAAGTAAGGTTTGTAATCCATACGAATTTTCGTAGCAATTAGATATCCATCAAGCTTATTCACTTCTGCAGGAATAGCGCTGTATATTTGGTTTGTTGGGTGAGTAACGCCGCCATTATATGCTTTGCTCCAAACAACTTTGTTTGTGTCATTCTCAATTTTAATACCTGAGATCGAAATTTTCAAACCATGTGGGTATGGATAAAGAATATCATCTGCAATTTTAACAATATCGCTAATGTCACCTGAGTTAATGCAGTTATCTTGGCTTTTGTGCTGCGAAATAAGGTCACTCACGGTGTAAGTACCGCGTGATAGCTTTTTATTTGCAGTCACCGCGCTCGAAATTTCTAAAGTACCAATATACAATAATAGCATAATAGGTGCTAGAAAAGCGAACTCAACTGCTGCTACGCCTTCATTATCTTTTTGAAAAGATTTCACTAAGCGTGTCGCTTGGTGCTTCTTGTGCTTAAGTAATTGCAAATTTTTCATCTCTTTTAGCCCGTCTAAATAATTGCTCTAAGTGTATAGAATATCTTATGAAAATGGTTCTGTTTTAAATGCAACAACAGAATTCATTAGCGCTCCGCCATCAAGGTCAGACCATGATTTAGCAACGTAATTAGTGATAATAGGCCACTCATAATTAACGGTCAGTTGCACTAGGTTTTCAGGACCAGGAACTTGATACTGATATTCACTATCATCCAATGCACCGTCTACAGGTTCTGGGCCATCATCTCCCAAACCATCATAAGAAGCGATGATTCTCATATCGACTTTGATTTTATTGCAATCAAACAACAAAGTTGTCTCATTACAGATCAAAGTTCTAAATTCTGTTTGAGTTACGCCGCCATCAATAAGGCCAACACGCACTTTACGTGCAATTTTGTCTGTTGCAGCATCGAGATACTGCCCAGCAAAAAAGAATACTGATACTTCCATTATAGAAGTCAGAATAAGAAAAAATGGAAAACCCAAAATCCCAAACTCAATGGCTGTTACGCCTTCTTGGTTTTTTTGAAATCTTTTAAAGACGGATGGCATTTGAAATGCGTTTCCGTACTTTGAATTTTTTATTGCCAATTTTAATTTTTGCATACCTGCTAACCCGCTTTGGTTCTTCATACGGTATATATAACAGCAATGCGTTTAATTTTAGTTTAAGCGCTAGCTAAAAATGTCGCGTAGCGCTTAAGCTTTTATTAACTATTATTGGCCCGCTGCGCCTTCAGATAGTGCATTTCTTGCTTTTATCTGATCTTGGGCATTTTCAAACTTTATGGCGTTGTCGCCAATAGTTAAAGTCGGTTCGCAAACAGGAGCACAGGCAACAGTCTCCTTGCTTGAGCCACGATAGATGCGAACAGTATTTTGTTCATGGCCTCTAACCACAATTGTCTCATCAACAATCGGCTCACCATCTTCATCTAAAATGATTAGGTTTGTAACACCAAAAGATTTGCCTGTTAGCACAATCGTTACATCGTCCTGCACAGTAGCATCTGCAATTGAAGGGTTGCCAACAATAACAGTGGCAGCCGGGCGAGAAACTCTAAAAACTTTTGCGCGATCAATAACTACGATGACAGAATTGTTCACGCCGCTCTCGCTAGCGTTAGAAGTGCTCACCATTGTTGTTGTAGCCAAAGCGCTAATCGCTAGACCCAAAACTGATACTAATACTTTTAACATTGGGAAACTCCATCACCAAAAACTATAAATGACACTATCCCCTATCTTGGTAAACGAACTCCTAACACTTCTTAAATTGATCGAATTTTGAAGGATCAAAGATATATACATTATATATATAGGGGATTTTTTATCTATTAGACTGCTCAAACTTCAAGCATATGGCTGCGTTAAGGCGGCTAAACGAGAAGCGAAAAAGGTGTTTTGCACTTTTTTTCATTTTCATTTTTTGTTTACCATCAGGTTTAACCAGTTCTAAATATGTTTGCGATAGTTTCGTCCTTGTCAGATTGAGATTAACTCAGTCGATTAAAAAATGTGTTTTTAAAAAACACGTGGATCTTTAAGGAGCATTAAAATGAAATTACTAGCACAATTCGTAAAAAATGAATCAGGCGCAACAGCTATCGAGTATGGCCTAATCGCATCACTTATCTCAGTTGTAATTATCTCAGGCGCAAGCGTACTTGGTACAAGCCTTGAAGAGACATTTGACGGCCTAGGCGGCGCAATGAAAACACCTAGCTAATCCAAGCTAGAAGTTTTTAAAATATTAGACCGTCCGCTCTGCGGGCGGTCTTTTTTTGTTTAACAGCCAATTTTTGTAGGCAATGGGCTGTATTAATAACTTTTTCACTACTAAGCGCGTAAGATACAAAAAATTCGTTTGGACGATTGGGACAAAGAAATGCTTGATTACGCTTTAATATTATTCTTTCCATTTTTAATGGCCTTAGCGGCAATGCTAGATATGGTTTCGATGACCATTTCAAATAAAATTTCATTGGCATTAATTGCAGGCTTTTGTGCGTTAGCTTACGCAACGAATATGGATCTAGAGGCATTTGGTTGGCACTGGGCAATGTTTGGTGTTGTGCTTGCAGTTGGCTTCACTTTATTTGCTTTAAACATTATTGGTGGTGGCGATGCTAAATTTGCGGCATCTACGGCACTTTGGTTTGGTTTTGAGCACGCACTTGAATATGTCATGATCGCGTCTTTAATTGGCGGCCTTATGACCCTAGTTCTTCTTAAAATTCGCGGCATACCTTTGCCACCAAGAATTGAGAGCATTGGCTGGGCAGCAAGACTTTGCAGAGCAGATACAGGCGTGCCATACGGCATAGCGCTAGGCTTTGCAGCCTTACTTATCTATCCAAGCACAAGATGGATGTTGTTTGTAAACTAAGCAAACTACCCATTATTTAAGAATTATAAACCGGCTGTTTTGCAGTCGGTTTTTTTATATTTAAGTACAGCTCTCATTGTTAAGAGTTTATTTACCCTACTTTTTTTCAGTTTGTTAACCATTAATTATACCTTTCGAAGGCATGGTGCTCGAATGAAGATCTTTATTTAAGGCATTTGTTCGAGGGAATAATTATGAAAGTAGCGCGTCTTGCAATTTTAGGGTTTGCTGTGGTCACAGCAGGTGGCGCAGGTATGCTGGCACTAAAAATGGCGGGTCAAAAACCCGAAAAAGAAATTGTAATTCAAAAGGCAGAGGTCAAGGCTGAACAAGTTCTTGTTGCTGAAAAAGACATTGCAATGGGTTCTACCATCACCCCAGAATCGATGAAGTGGCAAAACTGGCCGATGGAAGGCGTTGGCGATGGCTTCATTACCAAATCAGCCCGTCCAGATGCGATAACAGATTTAGAAGGCTCTATTGCAAGAGCTATGATTTTTTCTGCAGAGCCAATTCGCGATGCAAAAATCGTTCAATCAGATACAGGCTTTCTATCAGCTATTTTGCCAAAGGGCATGCGAGCGGTAGCAACTGAAATTGACACATCTACCAGTGCTGGTGGCTTTATTTTGCCAAACGATAGAGTGGATGTCTTGATGACAGAAGAACGCTCTGGCGAAGGCGAAACCGGCTATCGCACACAAGTTATTCTAAGAAACATTCGCATTTTAGCGATTGACCAAATTATTGAAGATAGCGAAGGCAACTCTTCTGTTGTGGGTGAAACGGCAACGCTGCAGCTCACCCCAAAACAAGTAGAAATTTTAGCAATTGCACAAGAAACAGCTGACAGAATTTCACTATCGCTGCGTTCAATTGCAGATAATGGCGAAAAAGTAAGCGAAGATAGCGAAGGCTTATATGGCGGCAGCAGAGGCGCGGTTCGCGTTATCAAATACGGTCGCATCAAAGAGCAAGACACATCAAAGCGCCCTGATGAAGAAATTGAGGGCGGCGCTCGTTCTGAGCAGTAGGATTGGCAATGACAAGAAAAACTCAAAAAACCGCAGCTATTCAAAAGCTTAAAGGTACAAATATGTTGAAAAAAGTTTCACTAACGACAGCAGCAATTGCACTGTCTGCCACGATGACTGCAACGTTACCAAATGCAAACTTGGAGTTTCCAAGCGCACATGCGGGAGACAATAAAAATTATATCAAAATATCAAAGCACGCGATTGGTAAGACACAAAAAATTACTGTTGGGCTAAATAAGTCAATGGTGATCGATCTGCCAGCTGCCGCGCATGACATTTTGGTAGCAAACCCAGAAGTTGCTGACGCTGTGACAAGAACATCTAAGCGTATTTATCTTTTTGCAAAACAAGTAGGTGAAACCAACTTGTTTATTTTTGATGCTGCAGGCAACCAATTGCTTTCTCTTGATTTGAAAATTGAAAGAGACGTTGATGGTTTGGATGAGTATTTAGCTAAATACATTCCAAATTCTGATATTAAGGTTGAGATCGTCAACGATAACATCATTTTAACGGGCAGTGTGCCAACACCTCAATCGGCTGCTAAAGCGGTTGAATTGGCAACAATCTTTGTTAAGGGCGGTGCAGCGACAACACCTGGTGCAGAAGCACTTTCGACAGAGGGCAGCGGCTTTGCTATCGATTTTGGTAATGACGAAGAGCGCGTTAGCCAAATTGTAAACTTGCTAAAAATTGATGCAGAAGATCAAGTGACGCTTAAGGTTACGATTGCAGAAATTCAAAGAACAATTGTTAAACAGCTAGGCATCGATTTAAGTGGTGCAGGCGGTTTGGGTGGTCTTACAGCCAGCATTTTTGGCGATAATCCACTCTCACTTGGCAAAGCAGTTTCGCACTCACAACTCTCACTTTCTGGCAGCCATGGTGGCAACAATGTTAGAGGTTTGATTAGAGCACTCAACCAAGCTGGCGTTATGCGCACACTTGCAGAGCCTTCTCTTACAGCAATTTCTGGCGAACCAGCATCCTTTAAAGTTGGCGGCACATACAATGTTGCTGATGGTAAAGATGAAAGCATTGGCGATGATGGCGGCTGTGAAGTTACTTACGAAGCAAGACAAGTAGAATATGGCGTTGGGTTAGACTTTACCCCAGTTGTATTGTCACCAGGTCGTATTAGCTTGAAAATCGCAACAGAAGTTTCGGAGCCAACAACAGAAGGCTCATTCACAATTCCTTCTGGTTGCGCGCCTTCAGTTACAATGCCGGGCATTCGCACAAGACAAGCATCAACAACAGTTGAACTGCCATCAGGTGGCTCAATGGTGATTGCGGGCTTGCTAAAAGACGATGTTCGCCAAACAATTTCTGGTTTCCCAGGTTTGAGCAAAATTCCAATCATTGGCACGCTGTTTAGAAGCCGCGAGTTCCAAAGATATGAATCAGAATTGGTTATTATCGTAACACCATATTTGGTGCGTCCGGTTGCAAGACAAGCGCTTGCTCGTCCTGATGACAACTTCAATGCAGCTCAAGATTCAGCAGGAATGTTCTTGGGTCGTGTAAACAAAATTTATGGAACTGTTGAAGGTAATTTGCCAAAGGGCAAGTACCACGGCAATCCAGGGTTCATTTTCAAATAAGGTTCGTTCGGAGTATTATGATGGTTAAATTAAACAAACTACCAAGCCATACAGGCGAGCCAAAGAAAATTCGCTCTGTGAAAAAATCAACCCGTGTGGTTAGTGCAACCGCAGTGTTGCTAACAACTGCTCTTTTGTCTGGTTGCGCAAGCTATAGCACCAACCACATGAAAGTGGGTGATGGACCTGATGATTATCGTACGTCTCACCCAATTATCGTGAGCGAAAACGAGCAAGCAGCAGACATTATTGTGCATACACATGCAAAAACACTTTCGCAGCGCGATCGTGATTTAGTGGTCGCTCTTGCTTATAAGTTCAAGCGTTCAGGATCACGCACTCTTGCGGTGTTAGTGCCAACAAATTCGAACAATTCAAGCGCAGCAGCGAGCCTTGCAAAAGCGGCTATTATGCAGCTCAAAACTGAAGGCATTCGCCGCAATCAAATCGCACTAAAACATTATGACGCAAGTCAGCATGGCGGTTCAGCTACATTGCGTTTGGTTTACACAGATCTAACAGCAGGTGTTGCAAGCAAGTGCGGCACTTGGGGTGATGATTTGATGGATACATCTGCCAATAAAAACTATGGCAATTTTGGATGTGCAACACAAAGCAACCTTGCAAACTCAATCGCTCACCCTTCTGACCTTCTAGGGCCAAGAGGCACAAGCGAAATTGATGCAAGCCGTAGAACAACTGTGATTGATAACTGGCGCGAAACAGGTGCTGGCGACAACAAGTCATATAATTAATAAGTACAAAAAATATCAACAAGTCCAGGGTCAAAAATAGACCAGCTTATCGGGAAAGTAATATGTCAAACCAATTGTTAGAAAATGTTCAAATGGATCAAGTTGCTGCAGATACAGGCGTATCTAAAGGCAATCTGAATGACGTTAGACCGATGCCGCGTATTACGATTCAAGCGTTTAGCGAAACAGAATCTGTGGCCCAAACGCTTGCGTCAACCAGCACAGATAGACGCATGGCAAGAGCGCACCTAAAAGTACAAATGGGCGGCATTCCTGCAGCCGTTGAATTTTATGGCACAGCGCCAACGCCAAATCTTGTGATTGTTGAATCAAGGCAAACTGGCCCAGAGCTAATGGTCAGCCTTGGAAGATTAGCAGAAGTTTGTGACCCAGAAACAAAAGTTGTTGTTGTGGGTCATAAGAACGACATTACTCAATATCGTGAACTCATCTCAAATGGTGTTTCAGATTATTTAGTCGCGCCAATTTCTATGGCAGAGACAATGACATCTATTGCAGATATTTTTGTAGATCCTGCAAAAGAACCACTTGGCAAAGTGATCGCATTTATGGGTGCAAAGGGCGGTGTTGGTTCTTCAACAATCTGTCACAATGTGGCTTGGAGTGTTGCCTCTAAATTTAAGAGCGAAGTTGTACTTGCAGATATGGATCTTGCATTTGGTACAGCAAACATAAATCTAGACCAAGACCCAGCACAAGGCATTGCAGAAGCTGTGTTCTCTCCAGAGCGCATGGATGATATTTTGCTAGATCGCTTGCTTGAAAAATGCGCAGAACATTTGAATTTGCTAGCAGCGCCTTCAACGCTAGATCGCACTTACGATTTTCGCCAAGACGCATTTTCAAACATATTAGAAATTGCACAAAGTTCTTCACCAGTTGTTATCGTGGATATTCCACAGCAATGGACAGCATGGACAAAGAGCGTTTTGCAAACTGCAGATGAGGTTATCATCACAGCAGCACCAGAATTGGCAAGCTTAAGAAACGCCAAAAACATTATCGACGCATTGGTAGAAATTAGACCAAATGATTCAACGCCACATTTGGTATTGAACCAGGTTGGTGTTCCCAAGCGTCCAGAAATCAGCGTGTCAGATTTTATTGCACCGCTTAATTTGCAGCCAGCAGCAGTCATCCCATTCGATCCTGCTCTATTTGGAACAGCTGCAAATAACGGTCAAATGATTTCAGAATCTGATGCAAAGAGCCCAATTGTCGAGAATTTTGATTTTCTTGCACAATTGATAACAGGCAAAGCTAGCCTGAAAGAAGAGAAGAAAAGCCCTCTGGGTGTGTTGTCTAGATTTAAAAAACAAAAATAGACAAGTCCTATAATTTAATGAGTAAAGGGGAATAGCATGTTTGGTAAACGCAGTGGTTCAGGTGGAGACACCCCAAATATACAGGTGCAAGAAAAGCCGGCTGTAGAAGCACAGCCAGCTGCTGCATCTGCGCCTATGGCGACAGCTGAAGCCATGCAAACTATTGAGCCAACCCCAGCTCTTGATATGAGCAATACAGGCACTCAACGTAATAAAGACGAAGAATATTACGATACAAAAGCGAGTGTTTTTACTGCGCTTATTGATACAATTGATCTTGGCCAGCTTTCCAGAATGGAAACAGAAGCTGCGCGTGAAGAAATTCGTGACATTGTAAATGATATTATCTCTATCAAAAATCTTGCTATGTCTATTTCTCAGCAAGAAGATTTGCTGGAAGACATTTGTAATGATGTTTTAGGTTATGGACCGCTAGAGCCATTATTGGCACGCGATGATATAGCCGATATTATGATCAACGGCGCTGAAACTGCATTCATCGAGGTAGATGGTAAGGTACAAGAATCAAATATTAGGTTCCGCGATAACTCGCAACTGATGAATATTTGCCAGCGTATCGTTAGCCAAGTTGGCCGCCGTGTAGATGAATCTAGCCCAATATGTGATGCGCGTTTACCAGATGGTTCGCGTGTAAACGTAATTGCACCGCCATTGGCGATTGATGGCCCAGCACTTACAATTCGTAAATTTAAAAAAGACAAGCTCACACTCGATCAGCTTGTAAACTTTGGTGCTATCACTCCAGAAGGCGCAAAAGTTCTGCAAATTATTGGTAGAGTGCGTTGTAACATCATTATTTCTGGCGGTACGGGTTCTGGTAAAACAACCCTTCTTAACTGTCTAACAAATTACATCGATACAGATGAGCGCATTATTACTTGCGAAGATTCGGCCGAATTGCAACTGCAGCAGCCCCATGTGGTGCGTCTAGAAACAAGACCGCCAAACCTTGAGGGCGAGGGCACAATTACAATGACAGATTTGGTGAAAAACTGTCTGCGTATGCGTCCAGAGCGCATCATTGTTGGTGAGGTTCGTGGCCCAGAAGTATTCGATTTATTACAAGCAATGAACACAGGCCACGATGGTTCAATGGGCACGATTCACTCAAACTCACCACGTGAATGTTTGAACCGTATTGAATCTATGATTGCTATGGGCGGCTTCTCGCTTCCTGCAAAAACAGTGCGCGAAATTATCGTAGGCTCAGTCGATATTATCATTCAGGCAACACGTCTTAGAGATGGTTCGCGTCGTATTACGCACATCACAGAAGTGATTGGCCTAGAGGGCGATGTTATTACGACCCAAGATCTATTCCTTTACAAAGTTGAAGGCGAGGGCGCAGACGGTAAAATTGTTGGTAAACACGTTTCAACTGGCATTGGCCGTCCTGCATTTTGGGACCGCGCAAGAATGTATAATGAAGAAAATAATTTGGCCCAAGCACTAGATGCTTCAGAAGAACGAAAAGAAGGTATTTAACTAATATGTTAGGTTCAAACCTCGGTATTATTGCTTTTATGGCTTTAGCGGGCCTAGGTTCTGCTGGCATATTATATGCTATTTTATACGACCGTGTTTCAAATGAAAACAAACAAGCAAAACGCGTTCAGTCTATTAGAGAAACCAATGGTACAAATATTGGTTCTGGTAATGATAAAAACGTAGAAAACGCCAAGCGCCGAAAGAAAATGCAAGAGGCGCTAAAAGAGCTTGATGATGGAAAAGCAAAGAAAGAAACGCTGCAAGATAAAATAGCACAAGCGGGCATGTCTACGCCATTGCCAAAGTTCTATCTATACAGCGTTATTTGCGGTGTCGTGGTTACCATTTTGGCTTTGCTAAGTGGCGGTGGTTTGAAAGTAGCTGGCGCTGCATTTTTTGTTGGCTTGCTTGGCCTACCAAGATGGTTTGTAAACTTTAAACGCAAAAGAAGATTTGCAGCATTTTTGAATGAGTTTCCAAATGCTGTAGATATTATTGTGCGTGGTGTGCGTGCGGGTCTACCTCTAAATGAATGCCTTGGCATTATTTCAAGAGAAGCAAAAGAGCCTATCAGCACAGAGTTTCAAAAAGTCATGGATGCACAAAAAGTTGGCCTTCCAACCAATGAAGCTATCAAAAAATTATATGAAAACGTGCCACTTGCAGAAGCAAACTTCTTTGCCATTGTGATTGCAATTCAGTCTAGCGCAGGTGGTAACTTGTCTGAGGCTCTTGGCAATCTGGCAAATGTTTTGCGTGATCGTAAGAAAATGAAAGCGAAGGTTCAAGCCATGTCTGCAGAGGCAAAAGCCTCTGGTGGTATTATTGGCTGTTTGCCTTTCTTCGTTGGTGGCATCGTTTATCTTACTTCGCCAGATTATATCATGATCTTATTCACTCACCCAACAGGCAACCTTATTTTGCTTGGTTCAGGCATCTGGATGGCGATGGGCGTTATGGTCATGAAAAACATGATTAACTTTGACTTTTAAAGAATAGGCAGGATACCGTGGGAAATCTTATCGACGCGTTAGTTGATCCTCAAAACTTAATAGCTGCTTTTTCGGCATTGGCTGTTTTTGCCACTTTGCTAACCATCCTTATGCCTTTTTTGCAGCAAGATGAATTGTCTGCTCGCGTTAAAAGCGCTGTTACTGATCGTGAAAAAATCAGACAGCGTGAGCGCGCCCGTCTGGCTGCAGACAAAAAGAAGGGTAGCCTAAAACAAGAAAATTCTGGCTCGATCAAAGATTTAGTTGATCGCCTAAATCTTAAAAAGGCCTTGGCTGACGAAAATACATTCATGAATTTGACCATGGCTGGTTATCGCAAGCAGTCGCACATTTATGTGTTCTTGTTCTTTAGAACAGTCATGCCTTTGCTTTTACTTATCGTTGGCGCAATTTATTTCTTTGGCATTTCAGAAACAGAACGCCCAATGGGTGTTAAGTTTAGTTTCTCGCTTGCAGCTGCAGGTGTTGGTTTTTATCTACCAAATCTATTTGTAAAAAGTCAGGTGCAAAAACGCCAACAAAGCATTCGCATGGCTTGGCCAGACGCACTTGATTTGATGCTGATTTGTGTTGAATCAGGCATGTCACTAGAGGCTGCCTTTCAAAAAGTTGCTGGTGAAATTGGTCTTCAATCACCACCACTTGCAGAAGAACTAGTATTGGTAACGGCTGAACTATCTTATTTACAAGAGCGCAAAACAGCATTTGAAAACCTAGCGAACAGAACTGGTCTAGAAGGCGTGAAAAACGTTTCAATGGCGCTAATTCAAGCCGAAAGATATGGTACGCCACTTGGTAGCGCCTTGCGTGTTTTGGCACAAGAGAACAGAGACGCACGTATGGCACTTGCAGAAAAGAAAGCGGCAGCGCTTCCTCCAAAACTAACAGTGCCTATGATTGTGTTCTTCTTGCCTGTGCTATTTGCCGTAATTATGGGCCCAGCAATGATTCAGATCTTTGGTGAAATGTAGTTGGCGCAAATAAGCCAAGTTTGATACAGCGCAGCCTTAATAAGCAAAGCGTCATAACTAATAAAAAACCCTTGAGACAGTTGAATGTGTCTCAAGGGTTTTTTCTGTTTAGGTTCTAACTCATTGCGTCACATATTTTGTGCGAAACAATGCAACTGAATTTAGCTTAAGATTTTTTATCTTCTTGCTTCAAGTCAGTCCAAGCGTTTTGCTGTTTTAGCATTTGGCGAAGATAGTTGATGTTCGCTTGTGCTTCGCTTTGGTTCAACTCTCCAGCGGCCATTTTTTCAGCTTCTTGAAAACGTCCCTGCAAGCCAATTACCAAAGCTAGGTTTTGGCGTGTTCGGCTATCTGCACCTGGTCTGCCAATGGCTTGACGAAGGTATTTTTCAGACTGCTGCAATTCACCTTCAAGCAAATATGACATGCCGAGATTTGAAAGAATTGAAGATTCGCCTGGTTTAATTGTTAACGCTTTATTGTAAAAAGCACGCGCTTCAGCAGGGCGCTCTAATTGATCTAGAATTGCACCTTCGGCCGAAAGTAGCTTCCAATCTGGATTGTCAGGTTTTTGCGCACGTTTTATAACTTCTAATGCGCGAAGCAGATCACCGTTTGAAGCAAGTGCTTTACCATAAGCTGCAAGAATTTGATCGTCTTCTGGATGTGCAATAACCAATTGCTGCATAACAGCAAGTGCTTGGTCGTCACGTCCAGCTATGCGCAATGAATTTGCATAGGTAAGGCCGTTTTTCTTGTCTTTTGGTTTTTTTTCATATCGCTGGCTCAAATAACCAATTGTGTCATTTAGCTCTGCAACATTCATCTGCTCAATGGTTTTGCCACCGCGTTTAATGCTGCCTGTCTTTGTTGGGTCAGTTGCGCAAGCAGATAATGCAAGTGCACTTGCCAATGTAGCAACGATCAAAGTTTTTTTGTATAAATAAATGCTCATAAAAGAAATTCCGAATCAGTTACGTGACAGGGTCTTACTTTTAGTAATAATCTGTTAACCCTAACCAAAAGTTAATTTTTGAAGCAGGCGCTTTGAGCTGTTTTGCTTCTATGGAGAAATTTAAATGAACATTTCCAGTCTCATCCCAAAACTTGTCATCGCTGATAAGAAAACTGGGGCAGTTCCTATATTTTTTCTCGAAAATACTAAACTTGATTCGCTAAAAACCTCATTGAGCAAAGCTGGACTTAATTTTGCAAAAAAATCTGGTTTTATGGGTGCAAAAGGCAAGCATTGTTTAGTGCCAAATGAAAAAGGCGATTTAGAAGCTGTGCTGTTTGGTTATGGCGATGCAAGTGATCCAAGAGATACAGGTGCGCTTTCGCGGGTTCTGCCAAAAGGCAATTATTATTTTGCGAGCAAAGCATCAAACATGCATTTGGCGTGTTTGGGTTTTTTACTAGGCGCTTATAAATTTGATAAATA
>JBGCEA010000034.1:0-18300 GCA_045105915.1 Nitratireductor sp. | reverse complement strand
CTAAAATCAAAATTTGAGGCAAATTGCGCTTTCAAGCTTTAACAGTCAAGCGTTTTGAGTGTTCATTTCATCTTAGATTTAGCCAAGGCCTCTTGTTTTTAGTGCCTGTGATATTTCATCTAAGATGGCTGGATCATCAATTGTTGCTGGCATTTTCCATTCCATGCCATCTGCTATTTTTTGCATGGTGCCACGTAAAATTTTGCCAGAGCGCGTTTTGGGTAAGCGCTGAACAGTGATTGCGTTTTTGAAAGCTGCTACTGGTCCAATTTTTTCGCGCACCAAGGCCACGACTTCTTTTTCAATGTCTGCCTCAGATTTTTGCGTACCAGAATTGATGATAAGAAAACCAACAGGCGATTGGCCCTTTAATTTATCTGCAACGCCAATAACCGCGCATTCAGCCACATCAGGGTGAAAGGCAATTGCCTCTTCCATGCCACCAGTCGATAGTCTGTGGCCTGCTACATTTATGATGTCGTCTGTGCGCGCCATAATAAACAGATAATTATCATCATCTAAAATGCCTGCATCTGCCGTTTTATAAAACCCGGGAAATTCATTTAAGTAGGCTTCTTCAAAGCGCTCTTGCGCATTCCAAAGCGTCGTTAGACAACCAGGTGGCAATGGTAGCTTTACAACCACATTGCCAAGCGTTCCATTTGCTACTTTATGGCCTTCATCGTCTAAAACCTGAATATCATAGCCCGGCATTGCAACAGTGGGCGAGCCATATTTAATTGGCAATGCGCCAAGCCCAACAGGATTGCCAGCAATTGTCCAACTGGTCTCTGTTTGCCACCAGTGGTCGTAGACTGGTACATTCAGTTTTTCTTCTGCCCAGTGAATTGTATCTGGATCGGCGCGTTCACCCGCTAAATAAAGCGCTCTTAGATTTGATAGATCGTATTTTTTTGTGTACTCGCCTTTTGGGTCTTCTCGCTTTATGGCTCTAAAGGCAGTTGGCGCGGTGAACAATGTTGTAACTTTATGCTCTTCAATCACACGCCAAAAAGTACCAGCATCTGGTGTGCCTATTGGTTTGCCTTCAAATATTATGGTTGTGCAACCATGCAATAGTGGCGCGTATACAATGTATGAATGGCCAACCACCCAGCCAACATCTGAAGCGGCCCAATACACCTCGCCAGGCTCTACATTATAAACGGCTTTCATGCTCCATTTCATAGCAACCATATGGCCACCATTGTCTCGCACTACGCCCTTTGGTGCGCCAGTCGTGCCAGAAGTGTAAAGAATGTATAATGGGTCTGTTGCTAGCAGTGGCTCGCATGGCACAATCGTGCCTTTTTCTAGATGGGCATTTACCGCGTTTTCGTAATCAAAATCGTGGCCATCTATTAGCTCGCAGCCATGTTCTTCTCGTTGCAAGATGAGTGTTGAACTTGGCTTATGTGTTGCTAGTTTTATGGCTTCATCGAGTAGGGGCTTATACTCTACTACTCTGTTTGGCTCTAGGCCGCATGAAGCAGAGATGATCATTTTTGGTTCGCAGTCATCTATGCGCGTTGCAAGTTCGTTTGCGGCAAAGCCACCAAACACAACAGAGTGCACTGCACCAATTCTTGCGCATGCCAACATAGCCATGCTGGCTTGAGGTATCATTGGCAGATATATAATAACTCTATCGCCTTTTTTGACACCCATGTCTTGAAGACTTGCCGCTAAGGCTTGTATTTCAGCGTGAAACTCTTTGAAGGAATATGATTTTTTCTTGCCGGTAATTGGGCTGTCATAAATGAGGGCGGCTTGCTCGGCTCTGGTTTCTAGATGTCTATCTACAGCGTTGTAGCAAGTGTTGCAGGTTGCACCCGTAAACCAACGGCCATATGTACCTTCATTTTCATCAAACACTTTGTCCCACTTAGAAAACCAATCGATTTCTTTTGCAGCTTCAGCCCAAAATGCTTCAGGGTTTTCTTGCCAGCTTTTATAAGCGCTGAAATAGCTCGATGTCATTTTAGTCCTCCCAGAAATTGACACCCTATAATGCGCTGAAAATTTGAAAAATTACAAGCTGTATCAAAGTCTAATAGAGCATAGTGCAAGACATAAAAAACCCGCCATAAAGACGGGTTTTTCGATAGCAGAATATTCCTAAGGAACACTCTTGGGGATAGGATGGGATGGGATAAGCAGTAAGTAGGTTTATGCGGCTTTTTCTAAAGCTTTTTGCCATGAACCTGTTGCTGCCATTGCGTTCATTTTTGCGCGGTGTCTAAAGGCGCGCTGCGCTGCTGCAACGTTTTCTGTTTTGCCGCCCCATGCTTTAAGCGCTGCTGCTTGCAATGCTCTGCCATATGAGAATGTAAGCTGCCAAGGCAAATCGAATTGCGCGTTCATGGCTGAAAGGTGAGCCGTTGCAAGTTCGTCTGACTGACCACCAGATAAAAATGCGATGCCAGGAATAACCGCAGGCACATGGTTTTTAAAACAGCGTACTGTCTTTTCTGCAACTTCATCAATGCTTGCTTGTGTTGGGCAGTTTTGACCTGGCACAATCATATTTGGTTTTAAAATCATGCCCTCAAGATCTACACCTGCATCTCGAAGTTCTGCAAATTGAGCATCTAGCGCCCATGCAGTCACTTCTGCACAGCGATCAATTGTGTGTGTAGAGTTTGGTCCATCCATCACTACTTCTGGTTCAACAATTGGCACGATGCCATTTTCTTGGCAAAGAGCTGCGTAGCGCGCAAGTGCATGTGTGTTTGCTTTTGTGCAATTGTTTGTTGGTGTGTTTTTTGAAATATTTATAACAGCGCGCCACTTTGCAAATCTTGCACCCGCCGCGTGATACTTTTGAAGTCTATCGCGAAGTCCATCGAGACCTTCTGTAACTTTTTCTTCGCTCGAGCCTGGCAGGGCATGTGCACCGCGATCTACTTTAATACCTGGAATAGAACCTGCAGCTTTCATAATTTCAACTAGCGGTGTGCCGTCTTCTGTTTTTTGAAATAATGTTTCTTCAAACAAAATAACGCCAGAAATATAATCGCGCATCGCGTCTTCTGTCGTGAATAACATCTGTCTATAATCACGGCGGTTTTGCTCCGTGTTTTCTACATTAATAGAGTCGAATCTTTTTTGAATTGTTCCAGTGCTTTCATCAGCAGCTAGAATGCCTTGACCGTTTGCAACTAATTTTTGTGCAATATCTTGAATGCGCTCACTCATTTTGAACTCCTTAATATTTAAGCCATTTACTGGCTAATTTTCATGCCACTAAATATCACCTCTTGTAAGTTATTGAAATAGTTGGTTCTTTTATTTAAACGTTTGAAATTTTTTTAAATCGTTTAAATGTGTGAGTTCTTTTTTTTAACCTTAACAGCCTTCAAATCTAAAACGTTTGAATTTTAACACTCGTAAATTTGCATGGTAAATATGACAATTTTTTTGCAATATTTTGATTCATAAGCTTTGAAAAATGCTATGATTTGAAGATGAAAAACATATTTAGCGACAAACTTTTTAACACAAACCCATTTTTAAGAGCCCAAGAATGGCGAAGCCAAGGGCCTTTGGTGCAAACAAAAATTCCAATTCTTGGGAAAGTGTGGATTACCACAACGCAAAAAGCGACAGGCATTGTTTTAAAAAACTCTGCTAACTTCACTTTGAGAAAAGCAAATGGAAAGGTAACTGGCCTTCAATGGTGGATGCCAAAGTCTTTGCAATTATTGGCAGATAATATGCTGACTATGGATGAGCCAGATCATTCGAGGTTACGCCATCTAGTCGATACAGCTTTTAGGCGCGATGTAATTGTGGGCTTAACACCGCGCATTGATGCCATTGCGAATGAATTAGCTATTGAGATGAAGGCCGATCTTGAAAAGGCCGATGGTCAGGTAGATTTGATCGATCGTTTTGCACGCCGTTTGCCACTGGCGGTGATATGTGAATTGCTGGGTTTGGCAAAAGAAGATCACGAACTATTTGCGAAATGGGCTGGTAAAATGACGAATGTTGAAAATGTTTTTCAATTTTCTGGCATGTTTTATCCGCTTCGAAAAATGCGCAAATATTTAGCCAAAGAAATTGCACGCCAGCGCATTGCTCCCAATAATGGTTTGATTGGCGAACTTGTTGCCATGCAAAAAGAAGGCGCGCAAATAAGTGATGATGAAATGATCGCGATGGTTTTTCTGCTGTTATTGGCAGGGCATGAAACCACCACGCATGTTATTTCGGGGGGCATATTTGAACTGCTCAAAAACCCCGATCAAATAGAAGTCATGCTAAAAGATGACAGTTCTTTGTCTGTTGGGTGCGAAGAATTGTTGCGATATGTGAGTGCAGTTCAGTTTTCTAAACCACGCAATGTTAAAAACGACATTGTGGTGGAGGGTGTTGAACTTAAAAAAGGGGATGTTGTGCTAGCTCTGCTTGTTGGCGCTAATGGCGACCCTGATGCAAATGAATGCCCACACAAATTTGATGTTGCTAGAAAGCCTAATAAGCATTTGGCATTTGGGGCAGGGCCGCATTTTTGTTTAGGACACCAATTGGCACGCGTTGAAATTGCCAGTTCTATAAAGGCGATCTTTAAGCATTGTCCAGACGTACGATTGGCATGTCGCGCTGAGGATGTGCGCTATAAGGGATTAAGCGGTATAAGGCGAATTAGTGCTTTGCCTGTTAAAGCATAGCTGACGCGTTTTAACGCATCAGCTTTTTTAACATAAGTCTTATTTAAAAAGCGCCACAACGCCTGGTAGCTCTTTGCCTTCCATCCACTCAAGGAACGCACCACCAGCTGTTGAGATGTAGCTAAAGTCATTAGCAACACCTGCTTGGTTTAAGGCAGATACTGTGTCGCCGCCACCAGCAACAGATATCAGCTTGCCTTCTTTGGTTAGCTTTGCAGCTGCTTTTGCTGTTTGCATTGTGGCTGTATCAAAAGGTGGCATTTCAAATACACCAAATGGGCCATTCCAAATAAGCGTGTTTAGTTTTTCAAATTCTGCAATGAAAGTTTCAATAGAAGCGTCGCCAGCATCAAGTGACATTTGTTCTGATGATAGTTTTGTTTCTGGCGTTAGCTTAATGCTTTCAACTGGTGTGCCAGCTTTGAATTCTTTTGCAATGCGACCATCAATTGGCAGCACAATTTTGCAATTTTCTTTTTCTGCGGCTACCATAATAGCTTTTGCTTTATCGTGCATATCGGCTTCTTGTAATGAATCGCCCATATCTGCACCAAGTGCTGCATTAAATGTATTTGCCATGCCACCGCCAATTATCAGCACGTCAATTTTTGAAACTAGGTTTTCTAGCAAATCGATTTTTGTCGAAACTTTAGCACCGCCAACAACCGCGCCAAGTGGACGCTTGGGATTTGATAGGGCAGAGTGTAATGCTTCTAATTCTGCTTGCATGGTGCGCCCTGCTGCGCATGGTAAAAGCTTAGCAACGCCTTGTGTAGATGCGTGCGCGCGGTGGGCTGCAGAAAATGCATCGTTGATGTAAATATCGCCCAGCTTTGCAAGCTCGGCTGAAAACGCATCGCTGTTTTGCTCTTCGCCTTCATAAAAGCGCAGGTTTTCTAACAATAGAACATCGCCATCTTGCATTTCGTTTACATAGTTTTGTGCAAGTTCGCCCTTTGTGTCATCTGAAAATGACACATCCATGTCTAGGCTTTTAGCCAGAGCCGGCACGATAGGCGCTAGGCTCATCTCATCAACAACCTTGCCTTTTGGGCGGCCAAAATGCGCCATCAAAATTACCTTTGCGCCTTTTTGCGCGAGTTCAATAATTGTTGGTTTGATGCGCTCTAGGCGTGTTGTGTCAGACACTTTGCCATCGCTCATAGGTACATTTAAATCGACGCGTACAAGAACACGTTTGCCAGATACATTGAAATCGTCGATGGTTTTAAATGTTGTCATTATTAGTAATCCAGTTTTATGGTTTTGAAGAAGAGGTTGTGAGTGCAATACCAATGCCAAAGAGCGTGAATAAAACGCCAAAGCTTCGGTCTAGGTGTGTTTTTAGTTTTAAAAATTTTGCACGAATGGGTGCAATTGTTAGAAAGAAACTTACAAATACAAACCAAAGAAACACGCCGCCAGCCATAATTAAGCCATAGCCAATTTGTGTCCATAGAGGCGTTGTGGGGCTTGTAACTTGTACAAAGAGACTGAGCACAAACATGGTTGCTTTTGGGTTGGTTACATTTGTTATAAAGCCCCAAGAAAGTGCGCGCCATGGCGACATTATGCTCTTTACTTCTGGTGCATCGATTTTTTCATTTGCTGAGCGATACATAGTTATGCCTAAGAAAATGAGATAGGCAGCACCAACGAGCTTTATTGCATTAAATAAGAAAATTGACTGAGAAATGATTAGCCCAATGCCAGCCAAAGCATAAGTAATGTGAACTGCAAGCGCGAGCGCGATACCAAGCGATGTCATTATTCCAGCCAATCGCCCAGCTGAAATTGCGTTTCTGGTTACAACAAGAAAATCGGGTCCTGGTACGATAGCCACCATAATTGTGAACGTAATAACGGTTAGTAATTCTACCATTGCTTATACCTTTGTTCTTTTAAAAGAAGTTTAGTGAATATCTATATCAGAATTATTTGACTTATCGATTGCAACCCAAAGACCTTGTTCGCCCGCATGTCTTTTTCCATCAACGCCATCACCATTTATATCGTATTGGTGCTTTTCACGCTTGATAGACTTTTTGTAAACGCGGCTCAAAAAAAAGGCGAGCGCTAGAATGCCCAGCGCTACGCCAATGAAAATTAGAATGGTTGTATTTTGCTCCATTCAAATTGTTCCGTTAGATCAATTTGCTCATTGCAATTGCTGTGTCTGACATGCGGTTAGAAAAGCCCCATTCGTTGTCATACCAAGTAAGGATAGAAACGAAGTTGCCATCCATAACAGCTGTTTTTTCAGCGTGGAAAATTGATGAGTGCGGATCGTGGTTGAAGTCAGAAGAAACTAGCTTCTCTTCTGTGTAACCCAAAATGCCTTTTAGCGGGCCTTTTTCAGACGCTGCTTTAATCATAGCATTTACTTCTTCAGCAGTTGTGTCGCGTTTTGCGATGAACTTTAAATCAACCAGCGATACATTAGGGGTTGGTACACGAATTGAAATACCATCTAGTTTGCCATTTAGATCTGGCAATACAAGGCCAACTGCTTTTGCAGCGCCAGTAGATGTTGGGATCATAGAAAGCGCCGCGCCGCGGCCACGATACAAATCAGAGTGCATTGTATCAAGTGTTGGTTGGTCGCCAGTGTATGAGTGAATTGTAGTCATCATACCTTTTTCAATGCCAAGCTCGTTGTTTAGAACATGGGCTACTGGTGACAGGCAGTTTGTTGTGCAAGACGCGTTTGAAACAATTAGATCGTCTTTTGTTAGAACGCTGTCGTTTACACCGTAAACAATCGTTTTGTCTGCGCCAGATGCTGGCGCTGAAACTAGAACGCGTTTTGCGCCAGCTTCTAGGTGTTTTGAAGCGCCTTCTTTTGAAGTAAAGAAGCCTGTGCATTCCATAACAATGTCAATTTCCATTTCTTTCCATGGAAGCTGCGCTGGGTCACGCTCTGCAAGAACTTTAAAGCTTTCGCGGCCAATGTGAATGCGATCGCCTGAAACAGTGACTTCGCCTGGGAAACGGCCATGAACAGAATCGTAACGCATTAGGTGTGCATTCGTTTCTACTGGACCAAGGTCGTTAATTGCAACGATGTCAATATCTGTGCGGCCTGACTCAAATATAGCGCGCGCTACATTACGTCCAATACGACCAAATCCATTGATTGCAACTCTAACTTTCGTCATGTATTTTCTCCAAAAGGGTAATTCTAGTAATGAGATGTAAGTTTGATCGAATAAATATAGTATATTTTGTTCTATTCAATCAGCTAACATAAGTTCTTTTAATAAGCCGATTGTTTTTTTGTTATAGGAACAATCGGCTTTTAAATTATTTTAGTTTTGCTTTTACAGCTTTTGCGATTGCTTGTGGCGTAATGCCAAAGTGATCGTATAGCTCTTGGTAAGGGCCAGAAGCACCAAAGCCATTCATGCCAATAAAGATGCCGTCTTCGCCAATAAAGCGTTCCCAACCTTGAGAAATTGCAGCTTCAACACCAACACGTACTTTCGCAGTACCAAGTACCTCTTTGCGATAGTCTGCAGATTGCGCTTGGAATAATTCAAAGCATGGCACTGAAACAACGCGCGCACTAATACCAGCTTCGCTTAGTTCGTCTTTAGCAAGCATGGCAATTTCAACTTCAGAACCAGATGCAAAGATAGAAACATCTGCATCATCTGCATCTGACAATACATATGCGCCTTTTGCACATAGATTGTCTTCTACATTTTCTGTTCTAAGTGTTGGAAGTTTTTGGCGTGTTAGCGCTAAAACAGAAGGTGTTTTTTCAGCTTCCATCGCAACTTGCCAGCATTCTGCAGTTTCCATTGCATCGCATGGGCGCATAACAAAAACATTTGGAATAGCACGCAAAGCTGCCAATTGTTCCACTGGCTGGTGCGTTGGGCCATCTTCGCCAAGACCAATTGAATCGTGCGTCATAACGTGAATTACACGAATGCCCATTAGCGCCGCTAAACGAATAGAAGGGCGACAATAGTCTGAGAAGATTAAGAAGCCGCCTGAATAAGGAATTAAGCCGCCGTGTAGTGCAATGCCGTTCATTGCTGCTGCCATGGCGTGTTCACGAATGCCGTAATGCACATAACGACCTGAGAAATCTTCTGGAGTGATTGGAATCATCTGCGAAGATTTTGTGTTGTTTGAACCTGTTAAATCGGCAGAACCACCTAGTGTTTCTTGAATGCATTCATTAACAACTTCTAGCACCATTTCTGAAGAGTTTCTTGTGCCAAGCTTTGGCTTGTCTTCAGCAATAGTCTTTTTAAGATCTGCAATTGCATCTCCAAATCCAGGAGGTAATTCACCGCGCATGCGGCGCTCAAACTGACCTTTCGTTTCAGGATCTAAAGCTTTGAAACGCTTTTCCCATTCTTTGCGTTCACTTGCAGCGTTAAGACCTGCAATGCGCCAAGCGTCTAGCGTTTCGGCATCTACCTTAAAGGGAGCGTTTTTCCAGTTAAGTTCTTTTCTTGTTGCTTCAATCTCTTCTTCGCCAAGTGGAGAACCATGCACTTTATTTGTGCCAGCTTTTGTTGGAGCGCCATAGCCAATGGTTGTTTTACAAGCAATCATTGTTGGTTTGTCTGAAGCTTGTGCTTGAGAAATTGCGTCTGCAATTTCTGATGGCTTATGACCATCTACACGAATAGTTTTCCAACCAGATGCTTTAAAGCGTGCAATTTGGTCGGTTGAATCTGTGAGAGAAACTTCGCCATCGATGGTGATGTTGTTGTCGTCCCAAAATACAATCAGTTTGTTTAGTTTTAGGTGGCCAGCAAGTGTAATGGCTTCTTGCGAAATACCTTCCATTAAGCAGCCATCGCCCGCTAAACAATATGTGCGGTGGTTTACTAGATCATCGCCAAATTCGTCATTTAATTTGCGCTCAGCAATAGCCATGCCAACTGCATTTGCAATGCCTTGTCCAAGTGGGCCTGTTGTTGTTTCGATGCCAGCTGCATGACCATATTCTGGGTGACCCGCAGTTTTTGAACCTAGCTGACGAAAGTTCTTGATTTCGTCGATTGTGATGTCTTCGTATCCAAGTAAATAAAGCGCAGAATATAGAAGCATTGAGCCATGACCCGCTGACAGTACAAAGCGGTCTCGGTCTGCCCAGTCTGGTGCTTTTGGATCGAACTTCATTGTTTGCGTAAATAGAACAGCAGCTATGTCTGCGGCGCCCATGGGTAGGCCTGGGTGTCCTGAGTTCGCTTTTTGAATAGCGTCCATTGATAAAAAGCGAATTGCGTTTGCCATTTCTGGCAATTTGGCCCTAGTATTCATGGAAAGTACCTAATCCTGACTTGTTGCTTAAATTATATAACGTAAAGGTTTTAGAGTGAATATTTCAAGAAATTGATGGTGCATTGGCAAGGTATAAGTGCGTAACTTCAGTACGTTAGCAATGCCCATAAAATGACCTAAAACAGTATAGCTAAACTTGCCTCATTATTTTCACTATTGCCTCTTAAGGCAGAATGGATGTCATAACAGGCAGGGTGATAGAGTCAATGAAATTTTGGGTTAGTTTTTTTGATTTCACGTGTTGAGATTGTGAATAATCGATTGAATAAATGTGCATTACCAAAATTCTCTTATTTGGCATTGCGTGCTGCAAATTGTGAACATTGGTTGTGAATTCCAGCTCTTTTGCTATCGCAGGTGGCATTCGTTCATTGCGTTTTGTTAGAGTGATGCCTAATGTTTTTGGTCTAAATACGTGTTATTTCTATGATTCGTAGGTATGGGGTTTCTTTAAAGTGGGCATATTAGAGTTGTTCAGGATGAAACATAAATGAGTAATGATATAACTGGCGCATTGGGTAAATTGAATTCAGCAATAGAGATGTTGGATAAAGTAGTTGATGCACGCATTTTGCGCGAAGAAGCTTTGCTAGATGCAGAAGCAGAAGTGCAAAGAATGGGCGCTGATCGCACCCGTTTGGGCGAATCTTTAGATGAGGCTCAATCTAGATCGCAAAACTTAGAAAATGCTAATCGAGAAGTTTCAAAGCGTTTGGTCGATGCAATGGAATCGATACGCGCTGTTTTGGATAAGTAACAGAGCTTTGAGTGCTCTTTTTGTAATAGGAATGTAAATGGCGTCGGTAACGGTACTTATAAATGGCAAAAATTATCGTATGGCTTGTGATGAAGGCCAAGAGCCTCATCTTATTTCTCTTGCAGAAAAACTAGACTCTTATGCCCAACAACTAAAAGGTTCTTTTGGTGAAATTGGCGATCAGCGACTAACTGTAATGGCTGGTATTATGGTGACAGACGAGCTTGTTGAGCGTGAAGCTAAAATTAAAAAGTTAGAAGCTAAAATTACTTTGCTAGAAGAATCAAATTCAACAGTAGCAAATGAATTAACAACAAGCGAAAGCACTGCCGCTAAGCAGATTAATGAGATAGCTGATAAAGTGACTTCGATTGTTTCTAAATTGAATGAGCCTAACGCTTAGTTCTCTATTTGTTGCTTGATCGCGCTGCCTTTTGAAGCTCTAAACCCACCAACACAAAAATTTACTGGCACATTCGCTCACTTATGCCTATATGTGCGTTGCGCGCTGGCTGGCCCGTTAGACACTCATTTCTCGGGGCCTTACTCATCCTTAAGGGAGCTGTCCCTGACTAAACCCGTGGGTTTTATCATTACGGCACCCACCTACTTTGTAGGTTTCCGGGATAGAAAACTGTCGACGACCAAGTTGGCCGCACTTTATGCTTTTAGTTCAATTGCCTTAATTCAACAGAGTGCGAATTTTTATGTCTATCACTGAACAAAAAGCAAATATTCGTAAAACTGCTTTAGAAAAACGAAATGCGTTAGATGCGATGCATCGTATTGAGCTAAGCTTGGAGGCCTGTAAAATTGGCCTTGAGAACATTGCGCATGAAGATACTGACTTTGATAAAAGTGCCATTATTTCTGGCTTTTTCCCATTTCGTTCTGAAATAGATATGCGCCCATTACTAGATCGTTTGGCGCAGGCTGGGCATAAGGTTTGTTTGCCGGCTGTTATTGATAAGCTTACATTAGAATTTCGCGAACTTTCGCGCGGCTGCCCAATGGCAGATACAGGTTTTGGCACAAGAGGGCCAGGCGAGGGTGCGCCAATAGTTGAGCCAGATATTATGATTTTACCCTTTTCTGCATTTGATCTTGCAGGGGGCAGAATTGGCTATGGGGCAGGGCATTATGACCGTGCCATTGAAAAGTTGGTGAATAAGGGTAAGAAACCATATTTAATTGGAATGGGATTTTGCGCACAAGAAGTGCCTAATGTGCCAATGGAAGAACACGACATGCGCTTGGATGCTATTTTAACAGAAACAGATTTTCATATTGTTTGAGATGAAAATTAGAAAGAACATTTTTACATGAGATTGTTATTTTTAGGCGATATGGTTGGCAAAGTGGGACGCCAAGCCGTCTTCGATCAATTGCCAGATTTGGTGGACGAATTAAAAACAGATTTTGTTATTGTAAATGGCGAAAACTCTGCGGCTGGCTTTGGTATTACTGAAAGTATTTTTAACAAAACCTTGGAAGCAGGCGCCGATGTTGTTTCGACAGGCAATCATGCTTTTGATCAAAAAGAAGCAATTGGATTTTGTCAAAGAGAAGAGCGCTTTTTAAGACCTGCAAATTACCCAAAGGGCACGCCTGGTAAAGGCGCAAATTTGTTTGAATCAAAAAATGGTGCGCGCATTTTGGTCATGAATATTATGGGGCGTGTCTTTATGCACCCAGATCTTGATGATCCGTTTGAATGTGTTGAACAGCAATTAGATGGCTGGGAATTGGGCGTGACGCTAGATGCAGCTTTTGTTGATTTTCACGCAGAAGCGACTTCTGAAAAGCAGTGCTTTGGTCATTTTGTAGATGGGCGAGTGAGCGCTGTTGTTGGTACGCATACGCATATTCCCACTGCCGATGCGCAAATTTTGAATGGTGGCACAGCCTATATGAGTGACGCTGGTATGTGCGGTGATTATGATTCTTCGCTTGGTATGGAAAAAGAAGAACCAATTAATCGCTTTACGAGCAAAATTCCAAAAAACAGATTTGAACCTGCAACAGGTGAAGCAACCATCTGTGGTGTTGGTATTGAAATTGATGAAAAGACAGGTTTGGCGACTTATATTAAGCCGCTTAGACTTGGCCCACGTTTGGAAAATGTGAAGCCTTGGGTTTAGGCTTCATAGTTTTAGCTGCCTTCTAATTTTGGAAATTAAAATCTGAGATGCTAGCTCCAGCTTCATCAAGGGCAAGTGTTCTGGTGAGCGGTGCGGCTGAGCGCATCATGCAGGATGCTCGTTCGCAAAGGCGGCAATTGGTGCCAACTTCTTTTGCGCTGGCTTGAAGTGCAGGTGCATAAATTGTGTCTTTAGCTTCACTCGCTGATAGGCCTAACATCAAAACAGTTTTTCGTGCCTCTATGCCATAGGCACCCGAAGGGCCATCGATGGTTTTTGCTATTGTGAGATATTGTTTTTCATCGCTCATTTCTACAGTTTCGCATAGCAATTTATTGGGCTGAGAAAACGCGCCATAGACAAGTAACTTAGGGCAAGCACCACCAAAGTTTTGGCGCGGAAAGCCGGAGCGTCCATACCGGCGTACATTGTTTCCAGCTTGGTCAACTTCCATCAAAAAGAAGTCTGGGCCCTTTGCGGTTTTGCGCCCAAGGGTTGTGAGACGATTCGCTGCTTGCTCAAATGATACATTAAAACGGCCCGCTAAAACTTCGATGTCGTATTTAGCGCGTTTGGCAGATTGCAAAAACCGCGTGTAAGGCATGATAATGGCAAGGGCTGTATAATTGGTAAGCTCAATACGCGCTAATCTTATTGCCTCTTGGGTGTCTAATCCCAAATGCGTGATTTCTTCATCAATTTTATCAGCCAATGCAATGTTCACAACTTCGCACACCAGCTCTTTTAATTGATCGTGAGAGCTTAGTCTTTCTGACAAGAAAATGCGCATGGAATGACGATCGAAACGACGCTTCCAATGGGGCATTGTTTCAATCGGCAGTGTTTGAATGGTGATGCGACGGTTCTCAAAAAGCCAATCTGTTAAATAAGCGCGAAGCGTTCTTTTTCGCTCAAAGCGTTTTGTAAACTCTTCTGCCGCTAAGTCTAAATATTCGAAGTGGTGATTTTTTTCTTCAAATAATTGTCTTAACTGATCTGCAGGAATGGATGTTTTGTCGATACTGCCCATTTGCCCTTTTTGGGCAAGAAGTGTGTTTACCTCAGAAAGCCTTGTGAGTGCTTCTCTATAGCCGCGGTGTAATTTTAAAATGCCAGTCGCCACATTGGGTGACATGTCTGACATTTCATAAAGCTCATCAAAGCTAGAAAGTTCGCCCTGTAAAAGCGGATCTGAGAAAACTTCTTTTAAGTCTTTAAACAGTCCATCCATATCGCCTTGCAGTTGATCTGGGCTTATGTCGTAAACTGAAGACAGCTTTAGCAAAAGCTGCACCGTAATAGGGCGCTGGTTTCGCTCTATTAAATTGAGATAGCTTGGCGAAATCTCAAGTGCATCTGCCATGCTGGTTTGTGTCAGATTTAACGACAGTCTGATGCGTTTGATTTTTGGGCCGGCAAATATTTTCTGATCTGACATGATGTTTTTGTTCTTTTACAATTTTTACAATATTACAAAAATATGTGACTGATATTTACACTATAACACCAATTATAGGTGATTTTGTCAATATTTCTTTGTGTTGGCTTCGAATTCTAGTTAATTTGTGACAAGATTTTCAATAAAATAACAATCAATAATCATCATTTGGGTGGCTGAATTGTTTTTATTGTAAAAAAGTTACAATTTATAGGAGGCAGAAATGCTGCAAGAAAAAGACATTCAAGGAAACATAACCCAGCTTAAAGACGCATTTGGTGCGCCGTGGAGAGATATTAACCCAGAAAATGTTGCACGTATGCGTGCGCAAAATAAATTTCAAACGGGTTTGGATATTGCAAAATATACAGCGGCTATAATGCGCAAAGACATGGCGGCATATGATGCAGACCCTGCTAACTATACCCAGTCATTGGGTTGTTGGCATGGTTTTGTTGGCCAGCAAAAAATGATTTCTATTAAGAAGCATTTTGGTTCAACAAAAGGACGTTATTTGTATTTGTCTGGTTGGATGGTTGCGGCGCTTCGCTCAGAATTTGGTCCGCTTCCAGATCAATCGATGCACGAAAAGACCTCAGTTCCAGCACTCATTGAAGAGCTTTACACATTTTTGCGCCAAGCTGATGCGCGTGAACTTGGACTTTTGTTTAGCGCACTAGACGATGCAAGAGCGGCAAATGACACTTCAAAAATTGAAGAACTTCAAGCTGAAATTGATAATCATCAAACACATGTTGTGCCTATTATTGCCGATATTGATGCTGGTTTTGGTAATGCAGAAGCCACATATTTACTTGCAAAGAAAATGATTGAAGCAGGTGCGTGCGCCCTTCAAATTGAAAATCAGGTTTCTGATGAAAAACAATGTGGCCACCAAGATGGTAAAGTAACCGTGCCGCATGAAGATTTCTTGGCAAAAATTAGAGCGTGCCGCTATGCGTTTTTAGAGCTTGGTGTGGACGATGGTATTATCGTTACGCGCACCGATAGTTTGGGCGCTGGCCTTACTAAACAAATTGCAGTTTCGCATGAAGCTGGTGATTTGGGCGATCAGTATAATAGCTACCTTGATTGTGATGAAGTAAGCGCGGATGAATTGAAAAATGGTGAAGTTGTTTTAAAACAAAATGGCAAGTTGATGCGCCCTAAGCGTTTGCCTTCTAACCTGTTTCAATTTCGTGAGGGTACAGGTGAAGCGCGCTGCGTAATGGACTGTATTGCTTCTTTGCAAAATGGTGCTGACTTACTTTGGATAGAAACTGAAAAGCCGCACATTTCTCAAATTGGCGGCATGGTGAAAGAGATTCGCAAAGTAGTTCCAAATGCGAAATTGGTTTACAATAATTCGCCTTCATTTAACTGGACGATCAACTTCCGCCAGCAAGTATTTGATGCTTGGCAGGAAGCTGGCAAAGATGTTTCTGCTTATGATCGTGCCAATTTGATGGACGTTAAATATGATGAAACTGAACTAAGCGTTGAAGCGGATGAGCGTATTCGCACCTTCCAAGTAGATGCGGCGCGAGAAGCTGGTATTTTCCATCATCTCATTACATTGCCAACATATCACACTACAGCACTTAGCACCGATAATTTGGCTAAAGAGTATTTTGGCGATCAAGGAATGCTTGGCTACGTGAAGGGTGTTCAACGCCAAGAAATTCGTAAAGGTATTGCCTGCGTTAAACACCAAAATATGGCTGGCTCTGACATTGGTGATGACCACAAGGAATATTTTGCTGGCGATGCTGCGCTTAAAGCCGGCGGCAAAGAAAACACCATGAACCAATTTTAATAAGTTCAATTAAATCTAAAAAGAGAAGGAGAGTAACATGAGTGCAGAAATAAAAAGCATAGCCGCAACTGAGGACAGCAGACAAGTGAATGAAACTGATACTGCGATCAGAATGCTCGCTACTGATCTTCACCGTTTAAATCAGTCAGTAACCAGAGCTGTTGAAGCGGGATTAAGCATTGAGCTTATTCGCTCTTCTCGCCACCATGCAGGTAATGGTGCATGGGGTGATTTGCTGGTACCAGTGATTACGAAAAAGAACTAGTGCTCCTCCAGTTGGCGACGCCAAGTACTTTTCTTAGCCAGTAAGTTGGTGTTGTTAATTTAAAACCTCTCTTCTTAATTGAAGAGAGGTTTTTGTTTTTATATGAGACTAAGCCTTAACCATCAGACGATTTTGCCCAAAGGTTGATGTCTTGTTCATTTGCATATTTGTCGATTTGCTTCAGCTCGTCTGCACTAAAGGTTAAGTTATCTATTGCGCCAACACAGTCTGTTACTTGCTCTTTTTTAGAAGCACCTATTAGGGCTGTTGTTATGTTGCCATCGCGTAGTACCCAAGCAATTGCCATTTGTGCCAGTGTTTGACCACGGCTTTGCGCAATTTCATTTAGGGCCTTAATATTTGCCAGCGCTTTGTCTGACAAGAATTGCGGCAATAATGATTTGCCTTGTGTGGCGCGTGAATTTTCTGGCACGCCTTTTAAGTATTTATTGGTAAGCATGCCTTGCGCCAATGGCGTAAAGGCGATGGAGCCAATGCCTTCATCTTTTAGCGTGTCTATTAGGCCATCTGTTTCTACCCAGCGATTTAGCATGTTGTAGCTTGGCTGATGAATGAGGCAGGGGGTTCCAAGTTCTTTTAAAATTTTAGCGGCTTCTTTTGTGCGCTCAGAGTTGTAAGAAGAAATGCCCACATAAAGTGCTTTGCCTGATCTTACGATTTGGTCTAAAGCACCCATCGTTTCTTCTAGTGGGGTGTTTGGGTCAAAGCGGTGCGAATAAAAAATATCGACATAGTCTAGTCCCATGCGTTTTAAGCTTTGATCGCAAGATGATATTAAATATTTGCGGCTGCCCCATTCGCCATAAGGGCCTGGCCACATATCGTAGCCGGCTTTTGAAGAGATGATTAGCTCGTCTCTGTGGTTGGCAAAGTCGCTTTTCAAAATATCGCCAAAAGCTTCTTCTGCACTGCCAGCTGGTGGGCCATAATTGTTGGCCAAATCAAAATGTGTCACGCCTAAATCAAATGCGGTTTGGCATATTTCTCTTTTTGTTTGGTGCGGCGTATCGTGACCAAAATTGTGCCAAAGCCCAAGTGATATTGCAGGAAGTTTTAGACCGCTATTTCCGCATTTATTGTAGACCATTTTTTCATAACGGTTTGGTGCTGGTACATATGCCATTCAATTATCTTCCTTTAATTTCGTATTTGGTATGTTGACGCGCTTGGTAATTGCGCTTAGGCAAATTCTCATGGAAAATGAGATGATTAAACCTGAACAAAATCAATTTTTGCAACTTTGTAAAGAGGCACTCTTAAATGAAAATTTTAAGCGTGTCGTATTTGCAACGCCGTTAAAGGGTAATGGCAAAAAGGATGATAAGCTAAAAACCAATTTTGAATTGGTATTGGGTGGCAATAAAAAGCTGATTGAGATCAGTGATAATCGGGGCGCTGCGCAAACGAGCGATTTGAATATTGAAAAGCTTTTAGAGCATTTTAAAGGCGAGGGCATTATGCCTTTTCGTGCGGCTACGCTTTGTACGAGCGAATGTGATTGGGTGTATTCGCAAAACAGAAAAGGTGAGGCACGCATTGCAAAAGCAAAGGCCAGCATGAAGGGCGCTATAAAAACGCATAACAGACAAAAGAATTATGTATTGGATGAAAAGCGTCCATATTTAACTGGGCTTGGTATCACAAGCGCCTCTGGTAATGTGATTAAAAAGCAATATGCCAAATTTAGACAAATCGCGAATTTTGTTGAAATCATTGATCGCGATATCGCAGAATTTGTGACCCAAAAAGACACCCCAATTACGATGCTAGATCTTGGTTGTGGCAAAGGGTATTTGACATTTGCAACTTATGATTATGTGCGCCAACGCGCAAAGGTTGAGCCAATAGCCATTGGCATAGATATTAAAGCCAATGTGAT
>JBGCEA010000033.1:0-11339 GCA_045105915.1 Nitratireductor sp. | reverse complement strand
TACACCGCAATAACTTTGGTTTTTTGTGCATTTGCTGGTTTAATTGGTTTTATTATGTGGCTTGTGGCGCAGCCTCGAGCTTTGCAAAAAATTATTGAGCAAAGAGACATCGAAACATTTAGAACCGCAACATAATTTGAGTACTAAACTTGCTACAATTTCCAACGCATTTTTTGTGGTACGGGGTCAAAGCCAGCTTTTGTAAGTGGGTTGCATTTTAGCACTCGCCAAAAGGTAAGCCAGCCTCCTGCCATCAATCCATCGCGCGCTATCGCTTCATAGCCATATTCTGAACATGTGGGTAAATGGCGGCAAGATTTTCCAAAGAATGGCGAAAGTAAAAACTGATAAAACTTAATAAAGCCAATACCCACTAAACGCCCTGGGGTTTTTGGCCACTCGCCTTTCCAATTACGATCTTGCCAATTACGTTTATTAGGGGTTTCGTTTTTGCTTTCATTATCAGCGCACATTTTTAGGCACGTTCTTTTGGAGTTGTGCTTTTTTGCTCGACTTCAATTTTCTCAGCTTCAGTTTTCTCGGGTTCAATTTGCTCAGCTTCAATTTGCTCAATACAATCTACCACCGCATCGAAGGTTAAGAGCGTAGAAGCATGTCTCGCTTTATAATCGCGCACAGCCAGCAAAAACTTAAACTCTTCAAACTTGCCACTTGGTGGCTCGCCTTCTTCTTTTAGCATGGCGTATATTTGGGCTTTAAGCGCTTTAAGCTCACTTGCGCTTGCACCAACGACCAGCCTTGCCATTATAGAAGCTGCCGCTTGGCCCAATGCGCAGGCTTTTACTTGATGCGCAAAATCTGTGACAATGCCATCGCCGTTTTCATTGCCCATATCCATTTTCAAATCGACCTCTATGGTTGATCCGCATAATTTTGAATGTGCTTTTGCTCTGGCATCGGCATTTTCTAATCTGCCAATACGCTCAATATTGCCAGCATATTCTAATATTTTTGTATTGTAGATATCGTTCAACATTTGGTGGTTTTGTGCTCTTTATTTTGCGCTTTATCTGCGCGCAGGCTCTCATTTGGCAGTCTCTGATTAGATATATAGGTACTTTTGCCAGATAAAGCGATAATCTTTTAAGGTTTGATTGCGATAGTTTTAGCGCTTCTCACGCCGCTATCAACAGGCGCATTTTGATTTTGCCTCCAAATACGCTAACCATTTGATTATTGGGATAATGAATCAAGGATAGAGCCGATGGAATTTAATGAACTTTTAGAAATGATGAATTTACAAAACGTCAATTCAGAATTTCTTCTAAATGTCGCACTGCCTGTATCATTGGGCATTATCATGTTTTCTTTGGGGCTTGGGCTTCGCTTTTCAGATTTTGCAAGAGTAGCAAAAAGGCCCGCGGCTTTTAGCGTTGGCGCTGCAAATCAGCTTATCACATTGCCGCTCATTGCCTTTATTATAACGCTTATCTTTTCGTTCCCGCCAGCGCTCGCAGTTGGCTTTATGATATTGGCGCTGTGTCCTGGCGGCGTTACTACCAATATTATTGCGCGCCTTGGCAGAGGCGATGTAGCACTTTCTGTTTCTTTAACGGCTGTTATTAGCCTTCTTAGCATTGTAACAGTGCCCTTTTTGGTTGCCTTTTTTATGGGCTTATCTATGGGCAGCGAACCCGTTGTTGATGTAAGCGAACTTGGTCTTAAAATGTTTGCCATTGTTGCTGTGCCTGTTTTGCTTGGCATGGTGGTGCGCAGCATTTTGCGCGGTCTTGCTAACCCAGTTGAAAAATTCTTCACGCTTATTTCAACGTTCTTATTCGTCATTATTATATGCGCTGCGCTTTATGCCTCGTGGGATGCATTTATAGACAATCTACCTATTTTGGGCCCAGCACTTGTGATCTTAAATTTGGTGTTGCTTTTTTTAGGTTGGGCGTCTGCCAAATTCATGAAGCTTACAAAAGACGAAGCCGCAACCATTGCCATTGAAACTGGCGTTCAAAATGGAACGCTGGGAATTGCTGTTGGCGCCATTGTTGCTGGCTCTAGTGTAGCTGGCCTGTCAGAATTTGCGCTACCAAGTGCAGTTTATGGCGTGACTATGTATTTGGTAACATTGCCAATTGTCTATTTTAGACGTTTGGCAAGAGGTTGAGAAAAACATGGCTGATTTGAGCAAAACAATGAACCTTTTTAAACACGCTTTTGATCGCTTTCACAATTACGGCCTTAAAGCTTTGTGTTTGGCTAGCCTTTTAGCTTTTGCGGCGTCTTCTTGTTTTGCAAAAGAAAAAATGAATGAAGATACAAAAGCGTATGTTGAATCAAATTTGCTCGGCATTTTGTATCATGAGCTTGGGCACGCCATTATTCACTTAAAAGAAGTGCCCATTTTTGGCCAAGAAGAAGATGCGGCAGATGTGTTTTCTGTTTTACTCATTGACCAACTGCACGAAGAGCAAGACGCACAAGACATCGCCTATGATGCCGCCTTTGGTTATATAGAAGACCCAGAAGGCAATGGTGAAGTGCATTACTGGGATGTGCACGGCCCAGATGAGCAGCGCTACTATAATCATATTTGCTTGTTTGTGGGCGCAAACCCAAAAGAGCGCAACCAACTTGCGATTGATCTTGAATTGCCAGAAGAGCGCTTAGAATATTGCCCCGAAGAGTTTGACCAAGCCTATGCAAGCTGGGGCGCGGTACTAGATGAATTAGAAGTGGGTGCACCGGCAAACACGATTGTTCTACAAAAAACTGGAGGCGTGCCAAGCGAACATTTCAAACTGTTGCTTGAGATCGTTGAACAAGAAATTGCATTGCTGAACCAAGACTTTGCCCTGCCAAAGCCTCTAAAAGTGAATGTGTCAAAATGCGATGAAGCTAATGCCTTTTACGACCCGCAAGAGGTGAGCGTTACTATGTGTGTAGAATTTGTGCAGCACTTGATTGATCGCATGCCAGAGTAGATAACGAGATGTTTGGAAAAGCCTTGAAATTTAAAGATTACGACACTTTAAAATAGCGAAGCCAGTCTTATAATATTGGATTTAAAAAATGAAAAAAACATTATTTCTGGCTATTATTTTACATTGCACAAATCCGCAAGTAGCAACATCTGCCATTTCAGGTAATGAAATATACGCCGTTTGCAATTCAAGCGTAGAAACTGAAAAGGGCTTTTGTATAGGTTACGTTACGGGAGCATGGGAGGGGATTAAGACAGGGACCGCTAGAATGCTATTACAAAGCGGCGCAGTTGATATAAAAAATATAGATAGCTCTAGTAATGAATTTTTACAAATTTGCATGCCTTCTTCCGCCACAGTCTTACAAAGTTTAGATGTGTTTATCAGCTACCTGAGAGACAACCCAAAGAATAGGCATGACACTGCTAGAAATTTAATTATCAATGCTTACCAAGAGGCTTTCCCCTGTTGAGTCTGCAAAAATATTGCGTACTCTATTCTAAGCCCAAATAACACATCATTAATGCGGTAATATATTACCGTAAAAATAAGCCATTGTTTTATATAGTCTTTTTGGCGCGTAAGCTGAAAAAAGCGCTTGACGCACTTCTCACCCTTCTTTATACACCCTCTTGAAACGGGCTTTTGCTTAATTGCGAGAGCCTTATTGTTTTAGATGGATTGTTTTTTGGCTTATTTAGCCCCAATGCAGCACACTAAAGTAAATTACAAAAACCAATTAAGGTAATTCAAAATGGCTACTTTTTCGCAAAAGCCAGCAGAGGTTGTTAAAAAGTGGGTGCTGATTGACGCTGAGGACGTTGTTCTTGGTCGTATGGCATCTATTGTTGCATACCGTTTGCGTGGCAAGCACAAAGCAAGCTTTACTCCGCATGTAGATGATGGCGACAATGTTATCATTATCAATGCTGATAAAGTGAAACTTACAGGCAAAAAATTCACAGACAAAAAATACTACTGGCACACTGGTCACCCAGGCGGCATTAAAGAGCGTACAGCACGTGCGATTCTTGAAGGTCGTTTTCCTGAGCGCGTTGTTCAAAAAGCAATTGAACGCATGATGCCAGGTGGTCCATTGTCTCGTAAACAAATGAAAAACTTGCGTGTATATGCAGGCAGCGAACATGAGCATGAAGCACAAAGCCCTGAGGTTTTGGATGTTGCTGGCATGAACCCTAAGAATAAGAGGACTGCATAATGTCTGAGATTAATTCTTTAGAAGATCTAGGTGGCGCAGTTGCAGAAAATGCAGCTCCTTTAAACGAAGAAAACGTTGCACCTGTATATGAGCAAAAACTAGACGCGCAAGGCCGTGCCTATGCAACTGGTAAGCGTAAAGATGCGATTGCACGTGTTTGGATTAAGCCAGGTACTGGTAAAATTACAGTTGGTGGCAAAGACTATACAGCTTATTTTGCACGCCCTGTTTTGCAAATGCTTATCAATCAGCCAATCACAGCAGCTGCTCGTGAAGGCCAATATGATGTTGTTGCAACTTGTTCTGGTGGTGGTCTTTCTGGCCAAGCTGGTGCGGTTCGCCACGGTATTTCAAAAGCCCTTACACACTTCGAGCCTGAGCTTCGTGGTGTATTGAAAAAAGGTGGATTTCTTACACGCGATAGCCGTGTTGTTGAGCGTAAGAAATACGGCAAAGCAAAAGCGCGTAGAAGCTTCCAGTTCTCTAAGCGTTAGAATTTACTCACTATCAAATACGAAAAGGCTCGCTATATGCGAGCCTTTTTTTTGGCGTTATTTTAAGCGCTTCTAGATTGTTGTCTCCAACACAATATTTTCTTTTGCGCTTTGGCGTTCTGCCCTTATGTTTTTTTCAAACAGGATGCCAAAATGATGAATTTTAAAAAACATTTAGAAGACAACAAGTTCTCTCTTATTCAATTAGAACCATCGCACTTTGATGCGCTGTATAGTGTTGCGAGCGATCCTAAAGTTTGGGAACAACACCCCCAAAAAGACAGATGGAAAAGAGATGTTTTTGAGAACTTATTTGAAGATGCGCTAGCCAATGAATTGGGCTGCTTTGCTATAAAAGATAAAGAGCAAAATAAGCTTGTTGGCTGGACTAGGTTTTATGCTCATGACGCGAGCGAGCCATCTATTAAAATTGGCTACACTTTTATTGCTCCGCATTATTGGGGAAGCGCGACAAATGCACAAGTCAAAAAGCTGTTGCTCGATTATACATTTAACTACATGAACACCGTGTATTTTGATGTTGGAAAGCACAATCTTCGCTCGCGCAAGGCTGTAGAAAAATTAGGGGCAACTCTTTTTCAAGATGCGGTTGAGGGTAATGTTACTTATGTGCTTTTAAAGGCAAATTATACTTTATAGAAACAATTTAACCCGCTGTTTTTAAACATAAATTTGGAACGCATTATGCAAGAATCTATAAGCGCAGTATTTTTATTTTGGTTTGGTTTTGTGGTGTCTGCTGGCCCTTTTTGGACTGCCACAATGGCGGCCGCCACCACCACTTCATTTAAAACACTTTATAAAGATTATATTCTTTATCTGCTTACCGGCTGGGTGGCACTTATATGCTTGATTGGTTTAATCGTGAGCCAAATTGGCGGCATTAATGAAACTATAAATACCGCTTTATATTTTATTGGGGCTTTGGTGATTTTTTACATGGCCTACAAAATTTTGAAAAGTAAGCCCGGCGTTGCAGGTAGCTTTAATTTTAATTGGAAAAACATGACAGTACTAACATGGACCAACCCAAAGGTTTGGTTGCTTGTTCCAATTGGATTTTTGGGCGCAAACTTTACGGACAATATCTGGATCAATATTGCCCTGTTCTACATAGTTGGTGTGCCAATGTTTTTAAGCGGTCTTTTTTGCTGGGGCATGATTGGCCGTTTGGGCGCAAAGGTTTCGCTCACCCATGTCGCAAAATTCAATGCGGCAATCATGACAGTTTTTGGCTTATATTTATTGTATGCAGGTTTTCAACTTATCTAAGGGTTGAAGCAAAGCGCCTATTATTCTGGACCAAAATCTCTTCCAGGTGCACTGATCTCAAAACTGGTTACGCCTTCTTTTGCAATAAACATTTCAATGCAATTGCCAGGGCCATCTGTGAACATCCAAGGATGCTCTGGATAAGTTTTGATTCTGTAAGATTGACCCGGGTCTAAATCAGCAAATTGCTTTGGAACACCATCATAGCCAATCCACATTACCGAGCGATGGCCATCTGAATTATTTGTAAATGTTACGCTCACTGACGTTGTCGCACTTTGAGAGACATTATTTGCATAGGTGTCGCACGTTGCCCAGCGAGGATCCATACGTTCTGCTTCAGGCAAGGGTACGGGTTGCGGCTGGGGCTGAGGAATTGGCTGCGGTTGTGGTTGTGGCTGATTTTGCGGGATTTGCGGTGGTCTTGGTTGATTAGGCTGGTTTGGTTGATTGGGATTATTGACAAATGAATTGGCATAAAAATTACATGCATTAAGGTATTGGCGCAAAGCGTTTCCACTTCCACGCAGTGACAATTCATAATCATTGCCTGCAACGCGATAACTGATAAAGCTTAAATCGGCTAAGTAATTCCAGATTGGGTTGATGTTATCGATGGTGAGCGCAACGCCAGAAAAGCCTTCTTCAAAATCGGCCTCAACTACAGAACCATCCATAAAGATAGGTCCTTGGGGCGTGAAGAATTCAACACCAAGGTTTGAGCCGCTAACGCGGTTTCCTATATGTGCAAGCACTTTGAATGTAGAAAAACTACCGCTTGAACCAGCAGAGCAAAACCCTGTTGCAACTTTATTGTCAGTTTCAGGCACACCAACGTCAATACGCGAAGTATGGCGCCCATTGTTCAAAGCGTCATTATACTGATAAAAACTCCATTGCATGTTAAAGTGATTGTTTGCATATGCATAAGTTGGATTGATGGCATGGCTTGCTAAAAGACCAATAATTGAGAGTTTAGCAACTGAAAGACTTAAATGTTTTTGGCGCATGCGTAGTATCCATAAATCACGATTTCAAAACTGCCCCAAAAAAGTTTAATTCAAGAATACGCTATATCCAAGTCATTTTAATGATTTTACGCATTAATACCCAGTTCACAATTTCGCTATCATCCCAGTTTATGCTCGCTTTGTGCTTGAAAATTTTGGTTTTTAAGCAATAATCGCCCACATTGGGGCCTAGCCGATTCTAGCGGATACTTATTGGAGAATGAAATGTTTTTGAGCAAAGCAATAAAAGGTGCAAGTGTGATAGCACTTGGAACAATGATGATTGGATCATTGGGCACAACCCAAGCGCATGCATTAAAGTGCTCAAACACAGGCAAGAATTTTTCGAAATGGAAAAAAGAATTCGTCGAAGAATATAAAGATGAATATAGAGGCTCAACGCTTAGAAAGTTTGCCAAGGTAAATTATAATACCAAGGTTATTAAAAGCGATAGAAACAATAAGGCAAAGTTTAAAGGCTCTTTTGAGAGCTTTTATAAGCGCCGCTCACAAGGCGTTGCTCGCATTGCTAAGAAAAAACTCAAAACCTATAATCGCTTTTTCAAAAAAGCAGAAAAGCAATTTGGTGTCCCACCAGAAATCATTCTAACCATTTGGGGCTTAGAAACTGGCTTTAGCGGTTTTTTGGGCAAAACTAATATTTTAGAATCAACCGCTACCCTTGCTTATGATTGCAGACGCTCAAAAGAGCTGTTCTTTCCAGAACTACTAGCAGCACTGACCATTATTGATAAAGGCATGATTGATCTAGATAAGCGCAATGGTGCTATTCATGGCGAAATTGGCGGCACACAATTTTTACCAACACGTTTTCTATCAAGCGCAACCGACTATGATGGTGGCGGTGTAGATGTGTTTAGATCTGCTGGCGATGTGATTGGCTCAACAGCTAAATGGTTTGCAGATAATGGTTGGAAGCGCGGTGGCGACTATCAGCCAGGCACAGCCAATTATAAGGTGATCATGAAATGGAACAGAGCCGATAATTATCAGCTTACAATTCCAAAGCTTGCCAAAGAAATTAAGGGCTCTTAGCAGCTCTTAATTCGCGTTAAAAAACTCATATACTGCACTTAATTGAGCGCGTTTTTATGCGCTCAAATGCTTTGGTTTGCGCATATTTTATAAGAGAATTGCATATTTACCCCAAAATGGTCTATTGTAGTGCTAGACAGAAGAATGCGGTGTGAAATTTACTCAAATCGAAGACAATGAATTCAGTCTAAAGCAGATGAAGGTTCATTGAATTCGATCTTTTAGATATCCTTTTATAGTTTTATTCGCATGGCAAATTTTTGATATCTCGCACACAAGCGCTGATTGAGAAAATTTAACAAGGAAAGTTAGTGCATGGCATACGCAATGGTAGCCCACAAAAGTGGTGGGTCTGAGGTTTTTGTTAAAGAAACGATTGAAGTTCCTACCCCTAAAAAGGGCGAAGTTCTTATTCGTCATACAGCGATTGGCGTTAATTTTATTGATGTTTATCAGCGCGAGGGTATTTATCCTGCGCCTGGTGGTCATCCTGCAGTTTTGGGTAGCGAAGCGGCTGGTGTTGTACAAGGTGTTGGTGCTGGCGTTACTGGTTTTAGACCAGGCGATAAAGTGGCCTATACTACACATGGCGGCGCATATGCGACACACCGTGTGATTGATGCTGATTTATTGGTCAAAATGCCATTGGGCTTTAAAGACGAAATTGCAGCGGCTTCTATGCTTAAAGGCTTAACTGCGCATTATCTTATAAATGACAGCTTTAAAGTAAAAGCTGGCGACACTGTATTGTTTCATGCTGCTGCTGGTGGTGTTGGTCTTATTGCGGGTCAATGGCTAAAGTCTAAAGGCGTTACTGCTATAGGCACGGCGGGTAGCAAAGAAAAATGTGCGCTTGCGCGCCGTAACGGTTTTTCAAAAACAATTGATTATACAAAACAAGATTTTGTTGAAGAGGTTCGCAAACTTACAAAAGGCGCTGGCGTTGCCGCGGTTTTTGATTCAGTTGGCAAAAGCACATATCCTGGCTCTTTAAAATGTTTGCAAGACCACGGAACATTTGTTTCTTTTGGTCAGTCATCTGGCTTGATTGAAGATTTCAAATTGTCAGATCTTGCGCAAAATGGTGCGCTACATGCAACGCGCCCTATTCTCAAATATTTTATTGCAGATAGAAAAGCCTTGGAAAAACGCACTAAGGCTTTGTTTAAAGCTATCTCTTCTAAGGAGATAAAAATTCAGGTGAATCAGAAATTCGAACTTTCTGATTTGAAAAACGCGCATGACGCACTTGAAGGCCGACAAACAACTGGTCAAACGGTACTTATCCCATAAGGCTTTTGCTTATCGCTTTTATTTAGCGGTTTTGTAAGAAATTACATTTAAAAGGTCGGGAGAAATTCCGACCTTTTTGTTTGGCAATAAGGCTATTTATTCTATAGAGCACATAGCTATATTAACAGAGCATCATCACACGCATTAGACTGTTGGAAAATAAAATGACACAACCAAAAATATACATTGATGGCGAACATGGAACGACTGGTTTGCAAATTCGTGAAAGACTTGCCAAGCGTGATGATTTGAACGTTTTGTCTATGCCACATGAAGAACGCCGCAATGAAGCGTATCGTGCTAAACTATTGAATGAAGCTGATATTGCCATTTTGTGTTTACCAGACGATGCGAGCCGTGGGGCTGCTAAGATGCTAGAAGATGCTGGCAACACCTCTACGCGACTCATAGATGCCTCTACTGCCTTTAGAACAGCCAAGGGCTGGGCTTATGGCTTTGCAGAGCTCAACAGCGCTCAAAGAGACAACATCGCTAAGGCGCGCTTTGTGTCAAACCCTGGTTGTTATTCAACTGGTGCTATTGCCTTGCTCAACCCATTGGTGAGCGCTGGCATAATAGCGGCTGATTATCCTGTGACGATTAATGCGGTTTCTGGATATTCTGGTGGCGGCAAAAATATGATCGCTCAAATGGAAGATGCCTCAAGAGAAGATCATATTTCTTCTGCTCATTTTTTATATGCACTCACCTTGCAGCACAAACATGTTCCTGAGATTAAAGCCCATAGTGGACTTTCAAGAGAGCCCCTATTCACGCCAAATGTTGGTCGTTTTGCACAAGGCATGTTGGTGAATATTCCATTGCATGTAGACATGCTAAATAATGCTGATTTGCTAAAAGTGCATGCAGCACTTAGCACGCATTATGCTGGCCAATCTGTGGTGAGTGTGGCGCCGCTCAATGAGAGCGCTGGCATTACGAGCATTGACCCGCAAGAAATGCGCGGCACAGATGAAATGAAACTATATGCATGCGGCAGCGAAGGCGGCGCGCATATCAATTTGGTGGCTTCATTAGACAATCTTGGCAAAGGCGCTAGTGGCGCTGCTGTTCAAAATATGGACATCATGCTGGCAGTCTAAATGCACGCCAATTTTAGAGGCTTATTCTTTTCAATAAGAATTAGCCTCTAATTTCTAAATTCGTGACCGCTGGATAAGCGCCATAAAACCCGCGCAAATGCGCCACACAGCTTGCTAAGAATATTACAGCCAAACCTTGGTGCACCAGCGCCCAGTCGATTGGCACTTGCATGAGCAGCGTTATAATGCCCACAAGTGCTTGCGCCAGCACCAAACTCAACACCACAATTGATCTGTTAAAGTGTTGTCTTTCAACACCGCTTTTTAGAGTAAGTACAAACTGCACAAACACTGACAGCAATAAAACATATGCGCCAATACGGTGATTAAATTGCACCGCCTTTGGGTTTTCAAACCAGTTGAGCCAAAGTGGCGATAATACGTCTCGCCCTTGTGGCACTAAAGCGCCATCCATTAGCGGCCATGTATTATATGTCAGCCCTGCGTCTAGACCCGCAACTAGGCCGCCCAAGAAGATTTGGACAATTGCCAATACTAATATGAAAATGGCTAATAGTGGCAGTGTGCGTGGAACACTTTCATGGGTTGTATGCTTTACCAAGCCTCTTGCAATCCATAGAGCATAAGCAAATATGATGCAGGCTAGCGTTAGGTGAATGGCTAAACGATATTGGCTAACATCTGTGCGCTCAACAAGGCCTGAAGATACCATCCACCAGCCTATGAACCCTTGTAAGCCACCTAAGAATAATAAAATCAAAAGCCTTGGTTTTAGTTTGTTTTCTAAACGGCCAGTTGCCCAAAAATAAACCAGAGGCAATGCAAAGGCAAAGCCAATTATTCTGCCTAAAAATCTATGCGCCCACTCCCACCAGTAAATGAACTGAAATTCGGCAAGGCTCATGCCTTTGTTGATTTGCTGATATTCTGGAATAAGCTTATATTTTTCAAACTCA
>JBGCEA010000032.1:0-5368 GCA_045105915.1 Nitratireductor sp. | reverse complement strand
CGAAGCGCTTGCAAAACAAACATGGAACCCTCGCCTTGGCATTTTAGGTGGTATTTCTATTTTAGGCACAACGGGCATTGTGCATCCTTTTTCATGTTCCGCTTGGATACACTCCATTCATCGCGGCATAGATGTATCGCGTGCAAACAACATAAAACATGTGCTTGGAGCAACTGGCTCGACCTCAGAAAATGGCGCAGACAAAATATATAACTTCACAGATGAAGCCATGCTAGACATGGGCGATTTTGCTGGCGGCTTGCTCAAATATTTAAAGAACAATCCTATTGAAAATCTAACCCTTGCTGGCGGATTTGCAAAGTTTACAAAGCTTGCACAAGGCGCTTTAGATTTGCACTCAGGCAGAAGTCAGGTCGATTTAGATTGGCTGGCAAAAGAAGCAAAACAACTCGGCCTTAATGACAAAGCGGTAGAAGAAATTAAAAATGCCAACACCGCAATGGAAGCCCTGCAAATTGCAACCGAACATATGCCAAAAGATAAAACACCTTTAGAGCACCATATTGCAAATCTTGCGCGCCAAACGGCGCTCGATATTTTGCAAACCAAAGACCATAAAAACAAGATCAATGTTGAAGTTATGATTTTCTCACGTGATGGAAAAATGCTAGCACGAGTTGGAGAATTAAATCTCTAATGGCACTACAGACAAAAAAAATACTCATTTTAGGCGGTACAAAAGAGGCGGCCGAACTTGCAAAAGAACTATGCAAAAAAGGCCATGATGTAACCACCTCTTTGGCAGGACGCACAAAAGAACCAAAACCTCTTGAGGGCAAAGTGCGCATTGGCGGCTTTTCTAGCGCTAGCCAAACTGGCGTTTTAGGACTTGCAGAATATATCGAAGATGAGTGCTTTGATTTGGTGATAGATGCAACACACCCTTTTGCAAAACAGATATCTGAAAACGCAAAAATAGCGACCAATTTAAGTGGCACGGAACTTGAAATAAAAACGCGGCAGCCATGGAAAAGAGTGACAGGCGACATTTGGATAGAAGTCGCAAATTTAGAAGAAGCCAAAAGCGTAATTCCACAAAATGCGAACATACTTTTAGCCCTTGGGTCTAAATATATAGACATTTTTGAAGACTGCCTAAACACGCATTTCTTGGTGCGCATGGTTGACGAGCCGCAATATCCGCTCCGCCTTCCCAAGCACACTTTGATCTTGGGGCGCCCCTTTATTGACGTAAGCCGTGAAAAAGAAATGCTAGTCGAAAATAACATAACCCATATTATTTGCCGCAACTCTGGCGGTGAAGGCGCTTATGCAAAAATCATAGCAGCACGCGAACTGGGTATGCCTGTCATTATCGTTTCAAGATAAATCAGCCTTCTACGCGTTTTTTCTTTTTACCTTTATTGCGCAGCACATGCGCATAATCAGCATTATACAAATCGCTATCTCTAAACTCTACATCTCCAAAAACTTGCCCAACCATGATCAAAGCCGTACGCGTTATTTTGTTGGCGCGCACTTGCTCTTTCATGTCTTTTAAGGTCGTTTTTATATACAGCTCATCGGGCCATGTAGCTCTATACGCTATTACCACTGGGCAGTCTTCGCCATAGTATGGCTCAAGCGTAGTCTTCACATAATCAAGATTTCTAATAGACAAATGTATAGCTAAAGTCGCGCGCGATTTGCCTAAAATTTCCAAGGTTTCAAACTCAGGCATAGAAGATGCTTTCATGCCTGTGCGCGTGATAATAACAGTTTGGGCAATTTCTGGCAGAGTAAGTTCTGTTTTTAATTTTGCAGCAACACCCGCAAAAGCTGGCACACCCGGTACAACTTCATAAGGAATATCCAGCGCATCTAAGCGCCTCATCTGCTCTGCAGTTGCACCATAAATCGCAGGATCACCAGAGTGAACACGTGCCACATCATGCCCATCCGCGTGCGCCTTTTTTATCTCTTCAATAATCTCATCCAAATGCATGGGCGCAGTGTCCATAACCAACGCATCTTCTGGCGCGGCTTCCACAATTTCAACAGGTACAAGCGAACCAGCGTATAAACACACCTTACATTGCTCAACTAATTTTAAGCCTCTAACGGTTATTAAATCTGGCGCACCTGGCCCTGCCCCAATAAAAAATACGCTCATGTGTCTTGCCCTATTTTTGTGCCAACTTTGGCAGAATATCCGCGCGGCGTATAAATCCAAGTTTTACCATCGCCCGTCTTTACAGTTTTTGTTTCAGAAGAGCCCACAATAACAACTGTTAGCATATCAACATCGTCAATGTTCAATTCGCTAAGTGGCACAATTTTTACAGCCTCTTCATCGCGCCCCAAATTAGAGGCCAAAATAACAGGTGTGTCTGTTGGACGATGCTCTAGCAAAACCTCTTTTGCATGTGCCAATTGCGTGCGTCTTCTTTTAGAAACAGGGTTATAAAACGCGATTACAAAGTCGCCTTCACTGGCAGCTTTTATACGCATTTTAATTGCATCCCATGGGGTTAAAAGATCTGAAAGCGAGATTGTACAAAAGTCATGTCCAAGCGGCGCACCAGTTTTTGCAGCTGCCGCTTGTAGCGCTGAAATGCCGGGTGACACAACAATTTCTATGCGCGAAGCCGCATCACTCAAACCACCATTTTGAAGCAACTCAAACACCAGCGTTGCCATGGCATAAATACCCGCATCACCAGAACATACCAAAGCAACATCTTTGCCCTCGCCTGCCAATTCCATAGAATGGCGCACACGATCTTCTTCTTTTCCCAAATCAAAATCGTGACGTTTTTTGCCTTGGCTAATATCAGCAATCAAATCAAGATAAAGCGAATACCCAACAAGATCGGTTGAAGCGCCAATCATGTGGCTCACTTCTGGCGAGCGCCAATCTTGTTTTCCAGGCCCTATGCCAACGACAAAAAGTTTACCGCGCTTGCGTGAATTATCTACCATTTTCTTGCTCTCATTTGTCATAATTTTAGAATTGCTATTTGCGTTCGCTTGTTTTGCTATGGCGAGCGTAACACGTTTTGTCTTTTGCTTGGGCACTATCAATTCGCCATCTTTTCCACTTGCGGCTAATGCAGCGCCCTCTGCAACACCATGGCATCCAACTTCTTTAAACACATAATCAGAAGGATTTTGAAGACGCGGCTTTTCAAGTTCTAATGTTTGCGCATCAAAAAAACGAACCGGAATATTAAAGTGCTGCCCCACAACATGCAGTGCAGTTTCATCGGCTTTAAGATCAATTGAATAAAGACCAGCCAATTGATGTATAGATAAATTATTTTGAGCAAGCGTATCGCTCACCAAATCAATGGCTTCTTGCGCACCAACACTGCGCTCGCACCCCATGCCAAGCATTAAGTTTTGCTTATAATAAACCAAGCTAACCTCATCAGGCGCAATTGGTTCATCTGCAACAATCAATTTGTATTTGGCACTTTTTGCATCTTGAGAAATGGGCAATTTTGAGTTTGAAAGAAAATCAGCGTCACCAATAATTTCAACTTTTTCACCCGCCAACAATTCAGCCATAATAGTTTTAGCGTTTTCTGGGTTTGCTAAAACATATCCCTGTGGCGGCTCATCTAGCGCAATGCCAAATCGCAAATCACCAGCCGTGGTTATAGCTGCAACGCCCCCCAAAGATTGGCTAAGTTCTCGCGCAATATCGTTGGCGCCATGGTGCCCGCCAAGCAATGGCACAATGGCACTGCCATCTTCGCTCACCGCAATTACAGGCGGCTCTTTGTGCTTGTCTTTCAAAACTGGCGCTAACATTCTCACCAATGCGCCACTCGCCATAACCGCAATTATCGGCGTGCCACCATTAAACAAACCCTGCAGCGTTTGCTTTGTTTTAGAGAACAAAACATCTGGTTTATTTGTGCGCCCTTCAAGGCCGTATAATGTGGCGTTCATTGAAGTTGCTATTTTATAACCAACTTCATATCCAGATTTTGAGATAACAACGACAACTGGCTTTTTCATTATTCGCTCTTATCTTTAAGCGCTATGCCAAATTGTTCTGGAATGGTTTGGTTGGCCACCCAGTTTTCTGCGCCCTTATAAATAATAATCAAAGAAAAATAAGGCGCCTTGCCCGCTTCAACACTCTCAAGCGGCATAACCTTTTGGCTATCTAGCGTAACGCGCTCTAAATAAGCAGCATTTCTCAAAAGCCCTGACTGCTCAATATTTTTGCGAATTCTATCAAAGTGGCGCCCTACCTTCATAATAACAGCGGCTTGGCACGCCTCTAATTGAGCCAGCATCACTTCATCTCTAGAAGGCCCTGGGATAATGCTCAGCACATCATTACGCGCAGCAAGTGGGCGCTGTAGTGCCGCCGCCCCTGCCATAACAGAAGAAACCCCCGGCACGATTTCAATGTTGTGATTTTCATATAAGCGCTCAAACAAATACATGAATGAGCCATAAAAGAACGGGTCGCCCTCGCATAAAACAACCACGTCTTCGCCGTTTTTCAAATAAGTGCCAATTTCTTCACTGGCTCTGTCATAGACTTCTTGCGCTGGAAAACGTTCAACACGCATTGGAATAATGATTGGAATTTCAACTTGTTCTGGCTTTAAAAACTGCTCAACAATCGAGCGTGCAAAACTAGCGCCATCATCGGGTGCGGGATACGCCACCACCTTAGCAGATGTTAAAATACGATGCGCTTTTAGTGTTAAAAGTTCAGGATCGCCCGGCCCAACACCTATGCCATATAGTGTGCCACTCTTTTGATTGCCGCTCAGCTTTGCATCACTCATGAGCCGCTCCAAATGGTTTTGTCAGCACCAATTGCATCACACTCATAGAAGGTTTCATGGCATTATATTTGCCAACCCTTATGGCAGAACTTGTTGTTATACGATCAAGTGTACCGCCATGGCTTTGGTGTAATTCTAGCAATCTTGCTTCGCTTTCAAGCGTTACGGCATTTGCAACCAAACGCCCGCCAGCTTTAAGAGATGCCCAGCAAGTTTCAAACACGTCTTTGCTTGTTATGCCCCCACCAATAAAAATGGCATCTGGCATTTCGTCATTTTGCATTTCGCTAATGGCATCTGGTGCGGTGCCCTTTACAGCAACCAATTTTGGCACGCCAAGCGCTAATGCATTTTCAGACATCATTTTTAAACGCGCATCATTTGGCTCTACACAAACAGCTTTTGCACCTTGGCTCACTCGCATCCATTCAATAGCAACCGAGCCGCAGCCTGCGCCAATATCCCATAGCAATGCATTTTGAAAAGGACGAAGAGAAGATATACTAGCAGCCCTAACAATGCGTTTTGTCATTTGACCATCATGTACAAAAGCATCATCAGGCAAGCCGCCTACTCTGCCATAAAACACAGCA
>JBGCEA010000031.1:0-2897 GCA_045105915.1 Nitratireductor sp. | reverse complement strand
CTCCATCGCTCATGCGCTGGTTGCTTTGTTATTGATCGATTATCGGACCAGTCGAAGCTCTGAATTGCATTTAGAAATATTGCTCTCGCGAAATTTCTGCTCTTTTTATCAAAGAGGGAATCAATCGGGCTTTGGCCGGGTTCCGGGGCGTTTGGCATTTGCCTCCTGCACGGTGACCAGACTTATCTACTTAATATAGTCGTTATATTCTTATTGGCAAGGTTTTGCGCCCAAGCTTTGGCAATATGTTCAATATGACGCAAAGCTCAAAAAAAATGTATGCTAGCCAACAATGCTAATAAACGCGTTTTTATACGTTTTTGGGCGCTTTTAAGCACTTGTTTAGCCAAACCAGAATCTTTTTCAAATTAAAGCTGTATTTTTTATTTTCTACGCTTGACTTCAATAAAGCTACAGCGTAATTCACGCCCATTCGAAGCGATGATTTGCTTTGATGGAATGCGGGTGTAGCTCAGTTGGTTAGAGTATCGGCCTGTCACGCCGAGGGTCGCGAGTTCGAGTCTCGTCACTCGCGCCATTTTTTCAAGATTTCTTGTGAGATTGGCAAGCATTCCCCCAGTTAAATAACGCAAGTTATATAACTCCCTTTATGAGGGGCGATTAGCTCAGCTGGGAGAGCAACTCGTTTACACCGAGTAGGTCGGCGGTTCGATCCCGTCATCGCCCACCATTTATATAAATCTCCACATTTTACCTTCAAAAATCTGAATAAAAGTACCATTACTTGTTTCTTGGCGTGTTTTTGCACGCTTTACGCAAGCTTTAGCCTGTTAAACGGGTATATTCGCGCTTTAGGAATGTCGATGTTTTGCTCTATTTGTACAAACACTAGATGACTTCTAAATAATTAGTCGAAAAAGCGTGAAATGTGATAAAAATAAGGCGGTTTACACTTGCTTTGCCACTGGCGCTGGGCTACCCACGACAAATTAGAAAGCATTTTTTGTGCTAACGAAAAGGACCTCTCAACATGAATGAACTGCTAGTTTCATATCTTCCAGTCATCATCTTTATTGGCATTTCTCTGGTTATTGGTTTGGCTCTTTTAATAGCGCCATTCATTTTGGCCTATAGAGCGCCCGATTCTGAGAAGCTTTCAGCATATGAATGCGGATTTAACGCATTTGACGATGCGCGCATGAAATTTGATGTGCGCTTTTACTTAGTCGCAATTCTTTTCATTATTTTTGATCTCGAGATCGCTTTCCTTTTCCCATGGGCTGCAAGCTTTGGTGAACTAGGCTGGTTTGGATTTTGGTCAATGATGGTATTTCTAGGTGTTCTAACAATCGGCTTTATTTATGAGTGGAAAAAGGGCGCGCTTGAATGGGATTAAGCATCCTTAAAAGCAACTAGAAGACAAAGCATTCAACAAAGAGGCTCATATGAGTAACGGTTCAACAACATTATTATCAGCGCAAGGCACACCAATGAGTAGTGCAGCTGGTGGTACGCAAATATCAAAAGCATCAACAGGCATTGTTGATCCTAAAACGGGTAAGCCAATTGGTGCAGATGATGCGTTTTTTGGTGAAATCAATAATGAGCTGGCTGATAAAGGCTTTTTGGTAACATCGACTGATGATCTCATAAATTGGGCAAGAACTGGTTCACTTATGTGGATGACATTTGGTCTTGCATGTTGCGCGGTTGAAATGATGCAAATGTCTATGCCGCGCTATGATTCTGAACGCTTTGGATTCGCACCACGCGCTTCCCCTAGACAATCTGATGTGATGATTGTGGCGGGCACACTCACAAACAAAATGGCACCAGCGCTTCGTAAAGTTTACGACCAAATGCCAGAGCCGCGTTATGTAATTTCTATGGGCTCATGTGCAAATGGGGGCGGTTATTACCACTACTCATATTCTGTTGTACGTGGATGTGATCGTGTTGTGCCTGTAGATATTTATGTTCCAGGTTGCCCACCAACCGCAGAAGCGCTGCTTTATGGCGTTATGTTGTTGCAAAGGAAAATTCGTCGTACCGGTACAATTGAACGCTAAGAAGTAGCGTAACAAGTAGAGATAATATGTCAGAGTTAAAAATCGACAATGAAACTTTAAGCGAATTAGCCGCTTCCATTCAAAATGGAATAGGCGGGTCTTTGCTTGAGATGAATTACGCTTTTGGCGAATTGAGCATCGTTATTAAACGCGATGATATTTTAGATTGCTTGCAGTTTTTGCGTGATGATCCGCAAACTCAATTTGTAAACATTATTGATATTGCTGGTGTTGATTACCCAGAGCGCGAAGAGCGCTTTGAAGTTGTGTATCACTTGCTTTCACCGCGCTTAAATGCGCGCTTACGCATAAAACTTAGCACAGACGAAGACACACCCGTAAAAAGCGTAACCTCTATTTATCCAGGCGCTGACTGGTTTGAGCGTGAAGCATGGGACATGTACGGAATTTTATTCACCGGTCACCCAGATCTTCGCCGTCTTCTTACAGATTATGGCTTCGAAGGGCATCCGCTACGCAAAGACTTCCCACTGACTGGTTATGTTGAAGTGCGTTATGATGATGAAGTCAAACGCGTTGTATATGAGCCGGTTGAGCTGCGCCAAGAATTTAGAAATTTCGACTTCTTATCTCCATGGGAGGGCACAGACTACGTGCTGCCAAATGAAGATATAGGCGCTGAGCAAGGTTCGAAAAAGGGCGAGAAATAATGAGCGAACATAACGTCCGAAACTTTAACATCAACTTTGGCCCGCAGCACCCAGCTGCGCACGGCGTTTTGCGTCTTGTTCTAGAATTAGATGGCGAAATTGTGGAGCGTGTAGACCCGCATATTGGGCTTTTGCACCGTGGCACAGAAAAGCTGATTGAACATAAAACATATCTTCAAGCGATTCCGTATTTTGA
>JBGCEA010000030.1:0-17002 GCA_045105915.1 Nitratireductor sp. | reverse complement strand
GTCGCCGTGCCTTGAAAATGATTGCGGATACGCAATCTGAAGGATGAAACTGAGTATTGCTCAGCACCTGAGGATCAATCATCCAATTGGTCCTCAGGGCGCGATCAGGAACTAGCTGCTTCCAGAAGAACCTTAGCAAGTCTTTAAGCTTTAAATCAGCACCGTGAATGGCGCGAGAATGTGCAAATTCCCGCGCCAAATTTGACCGCCTGATGATATTCTAGATCGTGAACTAAACTTGTCGGCAGACATTCGCTGCATTGCGGAAATCTCGTACTTTGGGCTCTAAGCAGTCTTTTATCAAATTAGAATATTGATCCTATGGCGTGAAACTCACGGCCCTTAGCTGACATTCACCTAAAATTCAAAGATTTTTCGGATCTCCCGAAACCGGACATTCAGCTTGAGAACTTTAAAATTTGATTGAAGGTCAATAAGTGACCAAATCCGCCAAGAAACAACTGCAGCCCAATTAGCTCACCTTCCCATAAACGGTCATCAGATTTTACAATTTGAATGCCAATAAACCTTAGGTCATTACAGTAGGGTTTTTACGACCGGTGTGGCGCTCTATTTGACATATTTCCAGAGCCGCTAATTGAACTGAACTGAGTGCCGCCTGTGTATCTTTCGATAAATCTTCAGACGGGCCAGCATACTGTTCTAGATAAATTCGAAGCGTAGCGCCTTCTGTTCCAGTCCCTGAAAGTCTAAACACGGCACGTCCACCAGATTCAAAATAAATTCGAATGCCTTGGTTTTTGCTCAATGATCCATCAACTGGATCTTTATATTCAAACACATTGGCATCCAGGACTTTTTCACCTGAAAATTCTTGCCCCTTTAATGATGCAATTTTTTCTTGTAGCTCAAAAATCAATTTATCAGCTTTGTGAGTTGGTATTGCTTCATAATCATGTCGAGAATAATAATCTCGTCCGAACGCTTGCCAGTGCGATTTCATAATTTCACAAACAGCTATTTTTTTCTCTGCCAAAATATTAAGCCATAGTAAGACTGCCCAAAGACCATCTTTCTCCCGCACATGATCTGAACCAGTTCCGGCACTTTCTTCTCCACAAATGGTAACCTTGCCATCATCCAGTAGATTGCCAAAAAATTTCCATCCAGTTGGAGTTTCAAACATCTCAATACCAAAACCTTCAGCCACGCGGTCACTAGCAGCACTTGTTGGCATTGAACGTGCAATTCCAACTGGGCCAGCCACATAACCTGGAGCCAAATTCATATTTGCAGCTAGCACAGCTAAGCTATCAGATGGCGTAATATAAATCCCTCGACCAACAATCATGTTTCTGTCGCCATCACCATCAGATGCTGCGCCAAAATCTGGAGCATTATCTGACATCATCAACTCCATCAGTTCTTTAGCCCAAACCGGATTTGGATCAGGATGACCTCCACCAAAATCTTCCAGTGGGATAGCATTCTTTACTGTTCCAATTGGTGCTCCTAGTGTGACTTCCAATATAGACTTTGCGTAAGGACCTGTGACAGCATGCATTGCATCAAATGACATTGTAAAACCAGAAGCAAAGAGTGCTTTCAATTTGTCAAAATCAAAAAGCGTTGCCATAAGCGCACTATAGTCAGCAACTGGATCAACAATTTCAATTTTCATACCTTCAATTTCAAGTAAACGAATTTTACTTAAGTCAAAATCCTCGACCTCAGATATTTGATACTCTTTAATGGATAGCGTTTCGTTGAATATTGCATCTGTAATATTTTCAGGAGCAGGGCCGCCATTCGAAATATTATACTTAATTCCAAAATCCTCGCCTATCCCACCTGGGTTATGACTGGCAGATAAAATAAATCCTCCATCAGCTTTACGCAGTCTGATCAAATGAGAGGCAGCAGGTGTTGAGAGTAAACCATTTTGCCCGACAATACATTTTGCAGCGCCGTTTGCTGCTGCCATTTTAAGTATAATCTGAATGGCCTCTTTGTTGTAAAAGCGGCCGTCGCCTCCAACCAAAATTGTTTTGTTTCGTAATCCACCAAGCGCATTTACTGTCGATTGTACAAAATTTTCTAAATAATTTGGTTCCATAAATATCTTTGTTTTTTTACGAAGACCAGAAGTGCCAGGTTTTTGTCCTTCAATGGGTGACGTTGCTATAACATTAATTTTCATATCAATTTTTATCCCTTGTCATTTTTGGACAACCTCGACCATTTTCATTCATAAGCTTACCCATTACAAGAAAACTCTTAATCTTTGTAAGGTCATCCACTGGTGTCATATAACGCTTTTGCAAATTGGGGTGTTCATTAGTTGTTCCTGGAATATTTTGTGCATTTTTTTTTGTTCAATATCATCCAGTTGCACAGTCATCAACTCAACTGGAGACACGGCTAATAGTCCATGAATACAACAGTTTAGTAATCCCAAATTTTTTCTATATATTGATTTAACCTCTATTTGGTTTTCTTTGCTTATCTGCAACAAATTTGCGCATTCTTTGCCTCGCACCTTTTGACTTACGTTTAGATCTGCTTTTTCTATCCATCCAAGTCGTCTCCACCAATTGATATCAACACCATTTTCAAAACCAGTGAGCCTTGGTGTGTCATGTGTTCCAAAGCATGCTAAGGTTTGTTTATGAAAAGTATTTGGATTTTTAAAACTACCTGTTTTGTTTTTTTCATATTGCAGAACTGAATAAGAATATATACCGCTACTTCATAAACTGGTTCGAAATCCTTTGGGTACGAGACCCAAATCTTCACCAATTATAACAGTCTGAGTTTGCTCTGCTTCGATCCGCAATATTGCCGTCATTGCCTCAAAGTTTTGCTTAATATAAGCACCACGTGCGCCATTATCCGGAATCCAAAAACTCCGATTTAAACCAAGTACATGGTCAATACGCAGCATCCCACAATGGCGCATGTTGCATGCTAAGATGTGTCGAAAAGCACTGTAGTCATTTGCTGCAAGCTTTTGAGGAGCAAATGCAGCAAGATCCCTATTTTGCCCAGCTGGACTTAAATGGTCTGGAGGAGCTCCCACAGAAACGCCTTGAGCAATGCTACCTTTCTCGATCCAAGCTTCCGTACCATTGCGACGTGAACCCACAGCTAAGTCAAGGTAAAGTCCAAGCCCCATTCCACTTGATTGCGCGTATTCTCGCTGACCGGTTTTATTTGATCTAACGCAATATGATTATTATTTAAAAAACAACGATGTGAAGGTGAATATGGCGAAATCACTTCATCGCTTTGCCAGCCAATTGCATGAACAGGATTAATTCCAAGAAAATCAGCGCCAATGGATGCGCAAGATTGAGACAATTTCGAGAGGTCTTCAAAATCTCCAAAAGATGGATTACGCTTTGAGTGTAAACCATACATTGCAGCGTTAATGCCCCATAAACGCTCATTGCCTGTAATTGCCTTCACAGATGGAGTTTTGGAAGGAGCTGCAATTACTCGCACGTATTCAGTTTTACCCGCAAAGCGAATTTTTAGTTGATGTATACCACTGCGCAGAGGGGGTAAGTTTATCTGGTCTTCATTGCGGCCCTCTAAGCTAGAGTTTTCATTGCCTTATATTGCCAGGTTCCATTCAGCCAATCCAGGCACGTTCAAATGAAAATGTTTTTTAGAGACGCAAATAACTTCAGCTGGTAATGTACGACCATCTTTTTTGATTTAGAATATTTTATTGCTTCATTTATCAGCGCATCATCATCAAGCTCCCAACCGCAGGCCTTGAGTAACGCTAGATTAGTTTCTTTAGAAGTTGGACGTGAGACATCTTCAAGATCTTTGAACTCTGGGGAAATTCCACAGGTGCGAGCTAGGTCAGAAATAGCTTTATCAACGTCCATTAATTCTATTCATCGTGTCTTAAATAAGCGGCAACCACCGAAGTTCCGAATATTTTTAGTGATTTTTTTTCTATTGTATCATTAGAAAATACTTCTGTTGCAGCGGTATCAATTGATCGTACCCAATGACAGTTTTCAGGTGTTGTTGGTAGTTTTACTTCGACGTCATCCAGTTTCCTGTTGAAGATAATTAAAATCGTATCTTCAATAGAGCTATGTGAGTTTAACTCTGCAGACCCGCGAACAATTAAGCAAAAATTCGACATGCCCGGGTCACGCCACTGCAATGGCTCACCCTCAAAATTAGTCCACTCAACATCGGGCAGACTATCTGATGAGCGTTTATTGCCATGAAGGAATTTGGTTTGTGTTAAACATGGATGTTCTTTTCGAAATTTTGAAAGCTGTGATACAAATTCAATCATTTCTTGATCAGCATTTTCCCAATCAAGCCAGCCAATTTCATTGTCCTGTGCGTAAGCATTATTGTTGCCCTGTTGTGAATTCGAAAATTCATCTCCGGCAAGCAGCATTGGCGTTCCTTGCGATAAAAACAATGTGGCTAGTAAATTGCGCTCTCGCCTTGAACGAATTTTTGAGATTTGGGGATCATCAGTATAGCCTTCGACACCACAATTATCGCTCAAATTGTTGCCATGACCATCTGCGCCATTTTCGCCATTTGCTTCATTATGACGGTCATTGAACCTAGTTAGATCCGCGAGTGTAAAGCCATCATGGGAGGTAATAAGATTTATTGAGCTCCAAGCTCGTCTACCTTCTCTATCAAAGTTAGCAGCTGAACCGAGTAATTTAGCACTAACTTCTTGAGCGCTATGCTCATCGCCCCGCCAATATTTTCTTACGCTGTCTCTAAAGCCATCATTCCATTCAGAAAACTGAGATGGAAAATTTCCCAACTGATAACCACCTGGCCCGATGTCCCAAGGTTCTGCAATCAGCTTCACATCGCTTAATACGGGATCTTGTCTTAGTGCATCAAAAAAGCCACCGCGGCGATCAAAACCATGATCTTCTCTTGCTAGCGTTGTGGCTAGATCAAATCTAAAGCCATCAATGCCCATTTGTTGAACCCAAAATCTAAGACTGTCCATTACCATTCGAAGTACATAAGGATGCGCAACATTTACAGTATTTCCGCAGCCTGTATCATTTACATAAAATCTTGGTTGTCCAGCAATTAAGCGATAATAAGATGCATTATCTAACCCTCGATAACAAAATGTCGGGCCACGTTGGTCTCCTTCTGCAGTGTGGTTGTAAACCACATCCAAAATTACCTTAATACCTGCCGCATGAAATCTACGGACCATTGTTCTAAAACCATTAAGGCCGTTTGGCCCAAAGTAGCGCGGTTCAGGAGCAAAGAACCCAATGGTGTTGTAACCCCAGTAATTTTTGAGATTGCGCTCTATTAAAAAACCATCATCTACGAAAGAGTGAACTGGTAAAAGTTCGATAGCAGTAATACCCAGTTTTTGTAAATGCTCTAACATCTCATCGCTGGCTAACGCTTCATAGGTGCCTCGAACGTTTTTGGGTATGGCTTTATTTAGCTTCGTCAAACCTTTTGGATGAGCTTCGTAGATGAGCGTTTGCGACCAATCTACATTCTTGCGCGGCTCAATATGCTCAAATAATTCTGGATGTGAGATTACTGATTTAGGTACAAAGGGTGCACTGTCGCGCGTGTCAAAACTTAAATCCTCCGTTGAAGCATTTTTTATATATCCAAGTTGTACGCTGTCGTTAATCCAGTCGCCATGGAACTCACGTGCATATGGATCAAGCAATAATTTATGAGGATTAAACCGATGGCCTAGATCTGGCGCATAAACACCATGAGCTCGTAGACCATATTTAGTCCCGGGTTTGAGGCCAGGCGCGTATCCATGCCAAACATGCCCTGTGCGATCTGGAAGTTTGACGCGTTCGATTTCAGTTTTTCCATCTTCTGTGAAAATACATAATTCGATCGCAGAGGCATTTGCTGAAAAAACAGCAAAATTTGTTCCCTCTCCATCATAGCGTGCGCCCAAATGATTGGGGCGGCCAGAGCGCAATTGTAAAACCATAAATTTACTTCTTACTTTTGTGAGTTATCATGCTTTTGTAAAGCGAAAGGTAGGCAGGCGCTGATTGATTCCAACCAACTGGATAGTTCATTGCATTTTTTACAATAGTTTTCCATACGGTAGGCTTTGCGTATAGTTCACATGCTCTACTAATTGCATCACGCAACGCTTCTACTGTTACAGGTTCAAATTTTATCCCAGTTGCTAATTTTGATTTAATGTTATTTTTATTTGCATCAATGACAGTGTCAGCTAAACCACCTCTACTTGCCACGACAGGAATAGTGCCATACCTCAAACCATAAAGTTGTGTAAGGCCGCATGGTTCAAACCTAGAAGGAACCAATATTGCATCGCAGCCACCTTGTAAAATATGCGATAAGCTCTCATCATAACCAATCTTGACACCTATGTGGCCATTATATTTTTTGGAGGCATTTACAAAACCATCTTCTAAGTGTTTTTCACCCGTTCCAAGCAAAGCCAATTGTGCGCCAAGATCGACAAGTTCAGGAATTGTCTCAAGCAGCAAGTCTAAACCTTTTTGTGAAGTTAATCTGCTAATGACGCAAAATAGCGGCGCAGTAGCAATTTTATCTAATCCAAATAAATCTTGAACGACTTCGCGATTTTTCGTTTTTTTACTAATGCTTTTAAAAGAATATTTCTGGGCTAAATGTTCGTCGTTTTCAGGGTTCCAAGTGACAAGGTCAATCCCATTTATAATGCCTGAAAGTTGATGGCTTTTAGCTTGCAACAAGCCTTCCAAACCCAGTCCAAACTCAGGACTTAATAACTCCTTTGCATAATTTGGGCTAACAGTTGTGATCTGGTCGCTAAAACTAAGACCAGCTTTTAAGAAACCAAGATGCCCCCAATATTCTGCGCCTTCTGAGTTAAAATATTCATCCGGAATTGAAAAAAAATCTTTTATAGACCAATCAAACAACCCCTGAAAAGCGATGTTGTGGATGGTGAATAAGCATTTTGGAGGGTTTGTGAGATTGGCCATTTTTATGAGGAGTGGCGTTAAACCTGCCTGCCAATCATGCGCGTGTACGATTGTTGGCCTCCAGCCTTTAAGACCATTAGACGCTATTTCAGCTGCCACCTTGCACAGCGCCCCAAAGCGTAAATGATTATCGCCCCAATCTTGCCCATTCTCATCCAGATAAATATTGCCTGGTCGATTATAAAGATGGGGTGCGTCTAGGACTAATAAATTTAAAGCATCCGATTTTACCTCAATTAGTTTTGCCGCCCCGCCAAATAAATCATCAATTTGTAATACAATTTTTCCTTTATTTGAAACTTCAGCCATTGCTGGGTAATTGGGTAAAATTATTTTTGTATTGGCACCTTCTGCAGCAAGTGCTTTTGGCAGGGCACCAATCACATCTGCCAAGCCTCCTGTCTTGACAAAAGGGGCGCATTCAGAAGCAACAAATAAGACATTCAATTTATCCATCCAAAGCATCAATCATTGATTTAGTGATCAAACAAACGCCACCCTCAGAACGGTAAAATCGTTTCGCATCTAACTCGGCATCTTCACCAACAATCAGTCCTTCAGGAATTGAAACCCCCTTATCAAGCACAACATTTGTGAGCCTGGCACTGCGTCCAATAGTGACGTATGGCATGGCAATTACGCCCTTAAGTTTGGCATATGAACGTGTCCTCACACCAGTATACATTAGACAATTTTCGAGCTCAGATCCTGATATTATGCAACCACCAGAGACAAGGGATGAAAGTGCAAAACCTTTCCTACCTTTTTCATTGTGTATGAATTTTGCAGGTGGCACCAATTCTGAATAGGTCCAGATCGGCCAATTTCGATCATACAAATCAAGTTCGGGTATGAAATCGGTTAAATCAATGTTGGCTTGCCAAAATGCGTCAACGGTTCCAACATCGCGCCAATATGGTTCTTTTTCTGCGCCACCGCGCACACAAGAACGACTAAATGGGTGTGCAATAGCCTTGCCAGTTTTTACGATAAGCGGGATTATATCTTTTCCAAAATCATGACTAGAATTTGGATTTTCTGCATCGTCTTTTAGCAGCTGAAACATGTATTTTGTTTCAAAAACATAAATCCCCATGCTGGCTAACGCTAAATCGGGATCACCTGGCATAGCAGGTGGATCAGCAGGCTTTTCAACAAACTCTAAAATGTTATCATTTTCGTCAACATGCATCACACCAAAGCCTGATGCTTCTTCGCGCGGAACTTCAATACATCCCACTGTTACATCTGCTCCACTTTCCACGTGATGCTTTATCATTAAGGAATAATCTTGCTTATAGATGTGGTCACCCGCTAAAACGATGACATATTTCACCTTATTGCTCTCTATGACATCTATATTTTGGAAAACTGCATCTGCGGTACCTTTATACCAATTCTCTTCATCCATTTGTTGCGATGCTGGTAATATATCAAGAGATTCATTGCGCTCTGCGCGAAAAAAACTCCAACCTCTTTGAAGATGCCTAATTAATGAGTGTGCTTTATATTGAGTAGCAACTCCCAGTCGTTTAATTCCCGAATTAACGGAGTTTGAAAGGGGGAAATCAATAATTCGGCTTTTGCCGCCAAAATATACAGCAGGCTTTGCTCGTCGGTCTGTTAAGTCCATTAAACGACTGCCACGCCCTCCTGCTAATATAAAAGCCATGGTTTGTTGAGCTAACCTTTGAGATTCCATTTATGCATTCCTCCCTATTACTTTTTACTTGCCCTCATTATTCAAGTTCGAAAAACACTGTTGCCAATGGCGGCACTGTGATGGAGATTGAATGATCTCTTCCACTTGCAGCTATTTTTTCACTCTTTACACCTCCAAGATTTCCGCGATCACCACCTCCATAGTGTGCAGAATCCGTATTCAATTTCTCAGTCCAAAAACCAGCTTTTGGAACTCCAATTCTTCTTGAGCTCCTTTCAACTGGGGTGAAATTAGAAACAACCAACGTAGGCTTTGCTCTGCCATTACCCAGTCGCAACCAAACAAAAATTGACTCCTCACTCGATCCGCCTTCGATCCATTCAAAGCCATCTGCCCTGCAATCACGTTGATACAATGCCGGTGTCGATGTATATAAAATATTCAGATCGCGAATTAGATTTTGTAATCCTTTATGTTCTGTATGTTCTAATAAGTGCCAATCTAGAGATTGCTCATGGTTCCACTCTTCATATTGTCCAAACTCGCACCCCATGAACAATAATTTTTTACCAGGATGCCCCCACATAAACCCGTAATAGGCGCGAAGGTTCGCAAATTTTTCTTGAAAGTCGCCCGGCATTTTTGAAATCATCGAGCCTTTGCCATGCACCACTTCATCGTGACTTATTGGCAGAATAAAATTCTCTGAAAATGCATAGTGCAGGCCAAAGGTCATTTTATCATGGTGATATTTACGATGAATTGACTCTTCCTCAATATAGGTGAGAGTATCATTCATCCACCCCATGTTCCATTTGAAGCCAAAGCCTAAACCTCCATGATCTGTTGGCGCACTTACGCCTGGAAAAGCGGTCGATTCTTCTGCTACCGTCATAATGCCAGGTGACTCATCATACACAGTTTCATTCATGAGCTTTAGAAAATCTATTGCCTCTAAATTTTCACGACCCCCATGAATATTAGGAATCCATTCACCCTCTTTTCTTGAATAATCGCGGTATAACATTGATGCGACCGCATCAACGCGTAAACCATCTATATGGTGCTCTCGTAACCAATAAATTCCATTTGCTGTCAGGTAATTTGCAACTTCTTTTCTTCCGTAATTATAAAGAAGCGTGTTCCAATCTGGATGAAAACCCTCTTTGCGATCAGCATGTTCATATAGGCACGTACCATCAAAATTTCCTAAACCATGCTCATCTTCTGGAAAATGCCCCGGCACCCAATCAAGAAGCAATCCAATTTCAGAGGCGTGACAAGCTTCAACAAATTTTCTAAATTCTTGCAATGTGCCATAGCGAATTGTTGGTGCATAAAGACCAATTGGCTGATAACCCCATGACCCATCAAATGGGAATTCGGTGATTGGCATCATTTCAATATGGGTGAATCCCATATCTTTTACATAATCCACGAGCTGTGTTGCATGTTCTATATAGGATAGTGAGCGATTGCCTTCTTGAGGAACGCGCATCCATGATCCAAGGTGAACTTCATAGATTGAAATTGGTTGATCAAAACGCTGTGTTTTAGCCCGTTTATTCATCCATTTTTTATCGGACCATTTATAGCCTTCAAGCTTACGAACGACAGACGCTGTTTTTGGAGGATGTTCACTGCCATAACCAAAGGGGTCAGCGCGTTGAGGTAAATCAATCCCATGCCGGTCGCGTAGCGCGAACTTATATATTTCGCCTTCACCAATATCAGGAACAAAGCATTCCCAAACACCAGAATTACCCCGAGATGACATGAGGTTTTGATCTTGGATCCATCCATTAAAATCGCCAACCACCGAGACACAAGATGCGTTTGGCGCCCAGACCGCAAAATGCACTCCTTTGGCATTTTTTGTGTTTACAAGATGAGCGCCAAGCATCTCCCAAAGTCTCTTATGGCGTCCTTCACCAAATAGATAATCATCGACTTCGCCTAAGACCCCGATGTCCTTTTCATTATTTTTGGAAGTGGCTGTTTTAGCCATCAATTAAAGACCTCGCATTCCAAATTTCTTTCGCGTAGGCGGAGATGGTCCGATCAGAAGAGAACCATCCAACACGCGATGTGTTTAATATCGATTTATGAGTCCAAGCTTGTATGTCTTTGTAGTCATTGTCAATTACTCTTTGCGTATTGTAGTAATCTTCAAAATCGCAAGTTACCAAAAAGTAGTCGTGCTCGTATAATCTGTCGATAAGTGAAACATATCTTGTTTGATCCCCTGGTGAAAATACACCCTGAGCAATTTGATTTAGCGCGCGTAATAATCTTGGACTTTGTGCAATTGCGTTTCTTGAATAATCATGCTCGTGCCTGCGTGCTTCAACCTCTGCTGCGGTTAACCCAAACAGATAGAAATTTTCATGCCCAACACAATCTCGAATTTCTACATTTGCTCCATCTAGAGTGCCAACGGTAAGGGCGCCATTTAAGGCAAACTTCATATTACCAGTTCCAGAAGCTTCTTTACCAGCAGTTGATATTTGCTCAGACAAATCAGCTGCAGGTATTAAAATTTCTGCCATCGTGACATTGTAGTTTTCAGGATAAAGAACCTGTAAAAAATGCTTTGTGACTTTGTCGTTGTTTAGATGTTTGCCTACATCATTTATGAGGTGTATTATTTCTTTAGCAACCATATATCCTGGGGCTGCTTTACCACCGAAAATTTTTAAACGTGGGGTCCAATGATGATTTGGATTATCACGAATATCATTCCACAGAGCGACTGTTTCAAGTAAGTTCATCAATTGGCGTTTGTATTCATGAATTCGTTTTATTTGAACATCAAACATAGCAGTTGGATCGATGATTGTTCCATCGCGATTCTTTACCCACTCAGCAAGACGCTGTTTGTTTTTTAATTTTGCATTTGCGAATTTTTCTTGAAAAGAGGAATCTTCAGAGTATTTTTCTAAAGTCTTTAATTGCTCCAAATCATCTGGCCATTGTGTGCCAATGGTTTCATTTATCAGGGAACGCAAACTTGGATTACAACTGTAAAGCCAGCGGCGTGGTGTAATGCCATTGGTTTGATTAACAATACGATTTGGATAATTTTTATTGAGTTCTGTGAATAAATTTTCTTTAACCAATTCACTGTGGAGTGCGGAAACGCCATTAACTTTGTGCGCCATGACAAAGGCAAGCTCGCCCATCTTTACTGAACCATCTTCTATAATGCGAACTGGGCTGTTGCTTTGCTCAAAATGTGTTTCTTCAATTATGCTGATAATTTGAAGATGACGCGGTAAAATTTTCGCAAATAATGTTTCTTCCCATCTCTCTAATGCCTCTGGCAGCAAGGTATGGTTAGTATATGATAGACAGGCTTTTGCTACTTCTAACGCTTCATTGAGTGGCATGTCATGTTCGTCAGCTAAAATTCGTACTAATTCGGGACCTGCAATGGCAGGGTGAGTATCGTTTAACTGAATGGCCACATGATTTGATAACTCTTGAAGTTTATGACCTTCGGAAATAAAACGACGGATTATGTCTTGAAGAGAAGCAGAGGTGAAAAAATACTCTTGTTTTAAGCGAAGCTCTTTACCAATTTCTGTCGTGTCATCAGGATAAAGCACTCTTGAGATGGTACGTGCCAAAGCTTCTGGTTCAGTAGCAGCCAAATAATTGCCTTCGTTGAACCTTTCAAGATCAAAAATGCGGATTGGTTTGGCAGCCCAAAGGCGCAGTGTGTTTGCCCACTTACCCTTCCAACCAACAGTTGGTGTATCATATGCTGACGCTAAAACAGTCTCACTCGGAGACCACTTAGTTTTACCATTTGTTGTTCTTACTTGGCCACCAAAACCTATAGGATATGATACTTCAGGTCTTTCAAATTCCCACGCATGTTTTTGAGCCAGCCAATTTTCGGCCGTTTCAATTTGTCGACCTTCATCAAATCGTTGTTCAAACAAACCGTGCTCATATCGTATCCCATACCCATAGGCTGGGATAGATAGAGTTGATAGGCTATCCATAAAGCAAGCTGCTAATCGTCCCAAACCACCATTACCCAGCGCTGCGTCCGGTTCATTGTAAACTACCGTTTCGTAATCTTGACCAATCAGCGCCATAGCTTCTTTGGCAACATCATCAAGGCGCAGATTAATCATCACGTCTTCAATTAAGCGACCGATCAAAAATTCCATTGATAAATAATATACGCGCTTTGCTTTTTGATCATAGGTTTTGCGCGTGCTCTCAAACCAAGGCTCGATAACGTGATCACGTAAAGCCAGCGACAAAGACATACGCCAATCGTATGTTGTTGCATGTGCTTCATCTTTACCAAGGGAATGTTTTAAATGGTGTAGTATTTCTGCACGCAATTCATGCGCATTCGTATTTGGAGTGTTCATAGAGATTATAAGTTCATTTTAGGAGGATAATTTAGACAAGGTAAGTCTGTGAAGCATTTATATTAATCGATTTAAATTCTATCTAACGACTTCGCATGCCCCTTTCTAATTGTCCAGTGGCGCATTGCCGCGTGAATAAACGTTCTTTGCACCGTAATATGAGTTTGCGAATATCTGCTTTTGGTACACAGCTGAAATTTCGATTAACAATCAGAAGGTGTACAATGGACTAAAACAATCGTTGATCAATTTTCAATTCTATAATTTTCAACGTCCGATTTCTCGACAATCCATGGTGCCTACTTGAAAAACCAATGGCTTGAATCCCCCATAAGAAGATTTTAATACACCATTGAATACCTGTAATTTTGTCCGCATAGTTGCCCTTAAATAGCTTTGTTGAGCGAATGTCAGCTTTCGGCAATTTGTAAGATTTCTAGTTGGATTTCCCGTAAGCAGACATTCGCTTATCAAAGTCGTCTGAGGGCAAGTCTGCGGACAAGGCTACTGTTAAATTACACTGACTAATATTTGTTTTTATTAGCCAACATAGGTTCAAAAGAATGAAACAGACGCATATAACACCACTAAGGCAGTTGCAAAAGCGAATGGAACGGTATCGGACCTATTGATGATCCGAAATATTTATAGAGGGGCCGTCATTAGCACGTACCTAATATCTGAAATCATTTAATGGCGCATATCACCCTTTGCCATTCCCAAATGATGAGGTTGATGATGTGCTCCAGTTGCCATTAGTCCGAAAAAACCAAGTGCTTTTACTTTTTTAATTATTTGGCTGTCACTTGTTTTCACTAAAAGAACGGCACCAAAATCGGTTGCAATGCCTTCAACATCCCAATCATCCATTTTGGTAAGTTCTTTTGCGTGGGCTGGCACCATGTTTTGTATTGCAGTGATTACTGGTTCAGGTCCACTTATTGAGAATTTTACACGGTCATCTGTCTCCCCGACTTCAACTTCTACTAGGGCGCCTAACGTCAAAGCGTTCATATCGACTAAATGCTCTCTAAGAGCTGCAATGTTGACCTTTTCCCAATCGGTGTTGGAGTCGGCATTAAGGATTTTTACAATTTCAGCTATGGCTGCAAATGCAGACTGCCCAGCCTCAATCGGAATTGAATTGACTTGCTCTTCATTGCCATCGTGATTGCTGTGGTCGTTCATACTGGTTGCAAACACGTATCCAGAAATTGCACTCACAGATGAAATTAAAATCGTTATACCTAAAGTCGTTAGTTTTAATCGCATAATTGCTCTCCTATTCATCAAGAGAATTACACGATCGCATCTTGATAAAATATGATTGAAATCATATTAATGAATTATGTTAAATGAACCATTTTCACTTCTGCCGCAAACTGCAGTTAAAAAACTAACCTTTTGCGATGAAGAAATAATCTTTCGAATGGGGGATCGTTCTAAGGCTATATATTTTTTGGATAAAGGAGAAGTTCACCTGCAAAGATATACAGAAACTGGAAATCTAATTACAATACATCGGGCTTTTAAAGGAGAGTATTTCGCGGAAGCGTCTCTCTTTTCAGATTTTTATCACTGTGATGCTATTGCAAAAAAGCCAAGTGAAATCTTAAGTATTAGTCGCTCAGACACTCTGGCTCTGCTGCAATCAAATGCCAAGTTTGCTTTAAGCGTTACAGGATTTTTAGCCAGACAGGTTCAAGATTATCGTCGACTTTTGGAGTTACGTTCTATCCGATCAGCTAAAGAACGAGTTTTTGCGGGAATAGCGGAGGGTTGGTTAAAAGGAAGCATCATTTCGTTTTCCGGCCAAATCGGGTTGACCCATGAAACAACTTACCGGTCTTTGAGCCAATTAGTGCAATCAAAACGAATTATAAAAATTGCACGCGCCCGCTATCAAGTACGATAATAGTAGACTTAGCCAAATTTATTTAATAATCATCCACACAGCCATACCAACCATCATAACGTTTTCTATAAGGGATACAAAACCCAATGGTACATTGGAGTTTCCTCCAACACAGGCACATTTTAATTCTCGTTTATCGATGTAAACAGCTTTGAAGACGGAGATAGCACCAAAGCCTCCGATGAACAAAGCGACTGGAATGGATATAATTCCGAGGGCTCCAGCAATCATCAATATTCCTGCGCCACCTTCTGCAAAGGGATAGATCTTTCCATATTTTAGATATCTTTGGGCGATGAGATCATAGGTTAAAAACTGATCAGAAAACGCTTCAATATCTCGAAGTTTTTGCAACGCCAACGCACACATGGAAAAGGCGATGAACCACTCTGCGGCCTGAATTGTAAACAATGAGTCAAATGACGCATAGCTTGCTGCTATAGCCATAAGTGCGGTCATGGCAAATAGTACAATTACAGGAACATAGCTTGTCGCGTTCTCATCTTCTATATTTTCGCCAAAATGAGCTTTTAACGCATCAAACCCTCCTATTCGTTTTCCTTTTATCCATATTTGAGGTGTTGTTGTCACATCGTGCTCGACCTTAAAATCATCCACCTCTGCACGGGATGCAAGCTTGTGATCAGAAAAAGATATTCCTTTCTTCTGCAAAAAAGCTTTGGCTTTTAAACCTGACGGGCAAATATGCTCAGGCATATCCATACGGTAGAGTTGTGCTGTTTCGTCGTTCACGGTTTTTTTCCATTGATTGTTTGATTACTGTATAGAGCTTCCAGTAAGTGGAAGCTCAAGAGCTTTATATAAAAAGTAATACTTGACCTTACAGTAAGTGGAAGGCTTACATATCCTGTATTATGGCTTACGGCAAACCAAACAACTTCCATCTGGTTCAAGACTGTGATCTTGGCACGCAGACTCCCTCTATTGGCGTAGAAACCATGCATGAGTTTCTGGAAGTGGCCGGACGTTTGGGGCTTTCTTCGCATGAGCTTTCCAAACTAGAACAGATATACAAGGGTGAGGAAGGACGATTGCGAGTATGAACATAGGACAGGCATCTACTCTTTCGCACCTACCTGCAAAGACGATCCGTTATTACGAAGACATAAAATTGATAATGCCTTCGCGTGCAGAGAATGGATATCGTGACTACTCGGACAAAGATATTCACACATTGAAGTTTTTACAAAGAGCAAGAAGCCTTGGGTTTACCATTGATGAATGCAGGCAACTGCTATCGCTCTATAAAGATGAAAAACGAGCCAGCAGTGATGTCAAAACGCTTGCGTTGGAAAAGGTCGAACAGATTGAACTGAAGATTGAAGAATTAAAATCTCTAAGGAATACTTTGTCATCACTTGCCAACAGTTGCCAAGGCGACGGTCGTCCAGGTTGTCCAATTATAGATGACCTATCGGGAAAGAATAACGAATGACAATAAGAAGTAAAATAATCATATTTATTTTGGCAACCATCGTTTTGATCTTATGGGTTGGTTTTAGATTTATGCAGAACCAAATGGCGAGCAGTGGTCATATGACTGGTGGCGCTCTTTTGCAGGCAGATCCAATCGTAACAGGATTGATAATACCAGACTTCAAACCTGTAGAACTCATAGGTGAGCGATTATTTGTCGAAAATTGTGCTGCGTGCCATGGTAAAAATGCTGCCGGGCAAAGAAGTGTGGCGCCACCTTTGGTACATAAAATTTATGAACCAAGTCACCATGGTGACATCGCTTTCCAACTGGCAGCTAAGAACGGTGTTCGAGCACACCATTGGCCATTTGGAAATATGCCGCCCGTGCCAAACGTCAATGAAAATGATGTAACAAACATAACAACAAATGTAAAAGCAATAAAAAGAAAAAAAGAAAAAAAAAAAAAAAAAACCATGAAGAAAATACTAGCATCACTTGTTTTAACTCTTGCCATTACATCAGGCGCGATAGCTCATTCAAAAGGCGATAAGTATTCTCCCTTTGATGGTGAAATCTTGGTTGAGGCTCCAACTGCAATCACAATGACGTTTGCCAATCCTGCTC
>JBGCEA010000029.1:0-2878 GCA_045105915.1 Nitratireductor sp. | reverse complement strand
CATGCTCGGCCTGCATATATTTTCGCTTTCCCTGCCCAATGCCATGTTCGCCCGTACAGGTGCCATCCATTTGCAAAGCACGCTCCGCCATTCTAGCGCACGCATCTTCCATGCGCTTCACTTCATCTGCGTCTTGGCTATTAAAACAAATAAGAGAATGAAAATTACCATCGCCCACATGTCCAACAATTGGGCCATAAAGGTTTGAGTTTTTCAAATCTTCTTGTGTTTCTCTAACGCACTCTGCAAGGCGCGAAATTGGCACGCATACATCGGTAGAGATGTAAGATTTATTGGGCTTATATGCGCACATAGCCCAATATGAATCGTGCCTTGCCTGCCACAATTTATTGCGATCTTCTAAGCTCGAAACCGCATCAAACCCATATCCACCACAATCATCAGCAAGTTGTTTAAACAATTCCACTTGTTCATCAACACTGCTTTCACTGCCATGAAATTCTAGCAACAATAAGGGCGTAATAGGATAATCAAGTTTCGAATATGCGTTAATTGCTTTGATGTTTTCTTCATCTACCAATTCGATACGCGCAAAAGGAATGGCGCACTGAATGCCCATAATAGTAGCTTCGCAAGCCTTTTCGATGCTTGGAAAAGAACAAACAGCCGCTCTTATTGCATCTGGCTGGCCTGCCAATTTTAAGGTCAGTTCTGTAATAACACCAAGCGTGCCCTCAGAGCCCACCATAAGCCGTGTTAAATCATAGCCAGCAGAAGATTTTTTGGCACGCTTTGAGGTTTCAATAACCTCACCATTTGCCAAAACAGCCGTTATATTAATTACATTCTCGCGCATTGTGCCATATCTTACAGCATTTGTGCCAGAAGCGCGCGTTGCCGCCATACCGCCTAATGAGGCATCAGCACCTGGATCTATAGGAAAAAACAACCCAGTATCACGAATATAAGAATTAAGTGCTTTGCGCGTAACGCCTGGTTGCAAGCGAACGTCTAAATCTTCTTGGTTAACCTGTAAAATCTTGTCCATACGGCTAACATCCACACTAATGCCGCCATTTGGCGCATTAACACCGCCCTCTAAAGAAGTACCAGTGCCAAAGGGAATGATTGGAACATTATGGCGCGCACATGTTTTCACAATCGATTGCACCTCTTGTGTCGAAGTTGCAAACACCACAGCATCTGGCAATTGCGGCTTAATATGTGTGGTGGTATGCGCGTGTTGTTCGCGCAACGCTTGCGATGTTTGCAGCTGCTCACCAAATTGCTGTTTTAAAATATCAATACACGCCGCGATATTTGCGCTTTTATCAGCCTTATTTTCGGCTTTAGCGCCCGCACTTTCACCTTTTGACAAATTGCCCATCTCTTTTTGCATTATTCATAACTACGGCTTGAAACAAACAAACAAGCCTGCCCTCATTTATAATTACGACAAACAAGCTCTACAATGCATCAATTCTGTTGATGCGTCCATAAAAACATGAGCTTATTACAAAAGCATTTCATCAAAACCCTTTTCATTTTAAATGCTTACACATAGACTTAGATTCAAATTCTCATGCCAAGAAACTAATATGCTCGAAAAAATTTACAATCTTCCAGCAATTTTAAAAAATTGGATAATGCCAAATATCAGACACCATTGGCAAACAAGGCAGATCTATGTCTGGCATATGGCATTGTTTGCTGGGTTAATGGTGGGGCTTGCCACAATCATTTTTAGAGAGCTAATCATGGTTGTTCAGTATTTGTGGACAGGCACAACTTCAGAATCCATTTTAAACACCCTCTCCAATTTGCCTTGGTACACTGTATTTCTTGGGCCAGTCATTGGTGGGCTGGTTGTGGGTATAATGCTCGAAAAACTCATGCCAGCAAAGCGTACTTTTGGCGTTGCAGACGTTATTGAAGCAAAAACACTCAACACAAACCGCTTAGAAATTATGCCAGCTATCAATTCGGCTATTATCACGGTCATCTCGTTGGGATCTGGTGCGAGTGCTGGGCGCGAAGGCCCTGTGGTACATTTGGGTGCTGTAATCTCCAACTTTGTTGGCCAGCGTTTCAAGCTTCCTGCATGGGGCGCAAAAACCCTACTTGCTTGCGGTGTTGCAGCAGCTGTTTCAGCTTCTTTTAATGCGCCTATCGCGGGTGTTTTATTCGCGCATGAGGTCATTTTAGGCCACTATGCAAAACGTGCCTTCATTCCTATCGTTATTGCTTCAGTTTCTTCCACTATTTTAACGCGCCTATATTTTGGAGACGTAGTTGCTTTCACAATTCCAGCCTACGAAATTACTTCCCTTTGGGAATTTCCAGCCTTTGCCCTTTTGGGGGTTATTTGCGCCTTGGTTGCAATCTTATTTCAGTTTTCTATTTTCAGCACAGACTATCTTTCAAGAAATGTAAAAATTCCACTATTCTTGCGCCCTGCCATTGGCGGCGTTTTAATTGGCGCTATTGCGCTTTATTTCCCACAAGTACTTGGCGTTGGATATGAAGCAACCGATCTTGCCTTAAAAGGTCAACTTCCAATTGCCACGCTCTTAGCGCTATTAATTGCAAAAACGGCAGCAACAGCCATTACAGTTGCCTCGCGCTTTGGTGGCGGTGTCTTTTCACCAGCGCTATATTTAGGTGCAATGGCTGGAGGCGCTTTTGGCTTAATAAGCGCGCAATTTGTGCCCGAAATGGCATCTAGCCAAGGACTTTACGCCATTTTAGGCATGGGCGCAGTTGCAGCTGTTATGCTGGGTGCGCCCATTTCTACTACCATGATTGTCTTCGGATTAACGGGCGGCTACACGCTTTCTATCGCGCTTCTTTTAACCGTCTCAATAGCCCATGGCATTAACAATGCCATTCATGCGCATTCATACTTTGAATGGCAATT
>JBGCEA010000028.1:0-4177 GCA_045105915.1 Nitratireductor sp. | reverse complement strand
CTAGAAATCAAATATGTAACATCACTACTACCTAAGAATGATTCTAAACAATATTGCCTTCTTGGCAAAAACATTTTATACCGCGCGTAGCGATTCAGCGGTCGGATTGCTGTTTAAACAATTTCCTGTCGGATTAAGATTGAAACCAGAATTTCATCCCTTCAGGCTGATGCGCGGAAATGATCGTACCCGCTGGTGACTTTAAGTCCCCAAAGGCGTGTTCCTCACTTAGTGAACGCCAAGCGTAAGCCTGCTTCCGGCAAGACAACTAACTTATGGAACACGCAATATGCTAAATTCTCTCGATAGTTTTAAATGTCGTTCAACCCTTACTGCTGCTGGTAAAGAGTATGTTTATTACTCTTTAGCAAAAGCTGAAGAAAACGGCTTAGCTGGCATTTCAAAATTGCCATACTCACTAAAAGTACTACTAGAAAACCTTCTTCGCTTTGAAGATGGCCGCTCTGTAACCGCTGAAGACATTAAAGGTGTTGCAAGCTGGCTCGTGTCTAAAGGCTCTGCTGGCACCGAAATCGCTTACCGCCCTGCGCGCGTTTTGATGCAAGATTTCACTGGCGTTCCAGCTGTTGTTGATTTGGCCGCTATGCGCGATGCCACAACAAAGCTTGGCGGCGACACAGCAGCAATCAACCCACAAGTGCCCGTAGATCTAGTAATTGACCACTCAGTAATGGTTGATAACTTTGGTAACCCAAGCGCATTTGTTCAAAACGTTGATCGCGAATACGAACGCAATGGCGAGCGCTACACTTTCCTTAAATGGGGTCAAGAAGCGTTTGAAAACTTCCGCGTTGTGCCACCAGGCACAGGCATTTGTCACCAAGTGAACCTTGAGTATCTTGCTCAAACAGTTTGGACAAAAGAAATTGACGGCAAAACCGTTGCATACCCAGATACACTTGTTGGCACAGATTCGCACACAACCATGGTAAACGGCATGTCAGTTCTTGGTTGGGGTGTTGGCGGCATTGAAGCAGAAGCTGCTATGCTAGGCCAGCCAGTAACAATGCTAGTACCTGAAGTAATTGGTTTCCGCCTAGACGGCAAAATGGCAGAAGGCATTACAGCAACCGATTTGGTTCTTGTGATTGTACAAATGCTGCGTGAAAAAGGTGTTGTTGGTAAATTCGTAGAATTTTATGGCCCTGGCCTAAACAACCTATCTCTAGAAGACCAAGCAACAATTGCAAACATGGCTCCAGAATATGGCGCAACATGTGGCTTCTTCCCAGTAGATAAAGACACACTTTCTTATCTTAAAACTTCTAACCGTGACGCAGATCGCATTGCACTTGTTGAAGAATATTCAAAAGTACAAGGCATGTTCCGTGATGAAAACTCTGCAGATCCTGTTTTCTCAAGCACGCTTGAGCTAGACATTTCTACAGTAGTGCCTTCACTGTCTGGCCCTAAGCGCCCACAAGACCGCGTCATCCTTTCACAGGCCGACACTGATTTTGCAAAAGTGATGAAATCAGAATTTGGTGGTGCAGATGTAAACAAGCGCGTTCCTGTAAATGGTCGTAACCACGATCTTGGCAATGGCGACGTTGTTATTGCCGCTATCACTTCTTGCACAAATACATCAAACCCATCTGTTATGATTGCAGCTGGTTTGGTTGCGCGTAATGCTCGCGCAAAAGGCCTAAAGTGCAAGCCTTGGGTTAAAACATCACTAGCGCCTGGTTCACAAGTTGTGACCGAATATTTGGCAAAAGCAAATGTACAAGACGATCTTGATGCAATGGGCTTCAACCTAGTAGGTTATGGCTGTACAACTTGTATTGGTAACTCTGGCCCATTGGCTGAAGAGCTTTCAGAAGCCATTAACGAACACGACCTTGTTGCAACATCAGTTCTTTCTGGTAACCGTAACTTTGAAGGCCGCGTGAACCCAGACGTTAAAGCAAACTACTTGGCTTCTCCGCCACTTGTTGTGGCTTATGCTATTGCTGGCTCAATGAACATCAACATTACAACAGAACCTCTTGGCCAAGACCAAGATGGCAATGATGTATTCTTGAAAGACATTTGGCCATCAAATGAAGAAATTGCAGGCCTTATTCGCACATCAGTAACACAAGAGATGTTCGACAAGCGTTATGGCGATGTATTCAAAGGCGACAAAGGTTGGCAGAACATCGAAGTTACAGGTGGCGACACTTATAACTGGGATGCTTCTTCAACTTACGTTCAAAACCCACCATACTTTGAAGGTATGACAATGGAAGCTGATGAGATAAAAGATATTGAAGGCGCTCGCGTACTGAGCCTATTCAAAGATTCAATCACAACAGACCACATTTCTCCAGCTGGTTCTTTCAAGCAAGACACGCCAGCAGGCGGATACCTAACAGACCATCAGGTTCGCCCTGTTGAGTTCAACTCATATGGTTCGCGTCGTGGTAACCACGAAGTTATGATGCGCGGCACATTTGCTAACATTCGTATCAAAAACCAAATGCTAGACGGCGTTGAAGGTGGCTTCTCTAAGCACTATCCTTCAGGCGAGCAAATGCCTATGTACGATACTGCAATGCGCTATCGTGACGAAGGTGTTCCGCTGGTTATTTTTGCGGGTAAAGAATACGGCACAGGCTCATCACGTGACTGGGCAGCAAAAGGCACACGCCTACTTGGTGTGCGCGCTGTGATTGCAGAAAGCTTTGAGCGTATTCACCGTTCAAACCTAATCGGCATGGGCGTTATACCTCTAGTCTTTAAAGATGCTTCATGGGAAGGCCTTGGCCTAACTGGTGAAGAGCAAGTGACTATTAGTGGTCTAGACACCATGGAGCCGCGCCAAGACATGGTGGCTCACATCACAAAAGCTGACGGTTCTAAAGTAGATGTAGCACTTATGAGCCGCATCGATACGCTTGATGAGCTTGATTACTATAAAGCAGGTGGCATTTTACACTTTGTTCTACGTAATCTTAATGCAGCTTAAACAGCACTAAAACGAACAATTAAGCCGGAAATTCTAACGAATTTTCGGCTTTTTTATTTTTAAGTAACAATAAATATTTTCTCTGTATTATGCATATTACAACTACTCACTTCAAAGTTACTTCAAAGTGAGCGTGAATTCTGGTTTATTCTCTTTAGTGGCAGGATAAACCTTGTAAATTGAGCAAATAACATGAAAAATTCTACAAAAGCACTTCCAAATTATTTCAGCCTAGCGGCTGTTGGACTGCTCTCTACCCTTAGCTTTACCCAAGCTGCAAATGCGGCTGAGATCAGCACACCAAAAGCAGTGATAGAACTATTCACTTCTCAAGGATGTTATTCTTGCCCCCCTGCAGACAAGGTTCTTAAAAAGCTTGTCAAAAACAAAGACTATCTGGGTCTATCTTTCCATGTAGACTATTGGGATTACATAGGTTGGAAAGACACTTTCAGCCAGCCAGATTTTACAAAGCGTCAGCGCAACTATGCAGCAACAATGCAAGAGCGTCAGGTTTACACGCCTCAAGCCATTATTAATGGGCGCACACATGCAGTGGGTTCGCACGCAACAAAAATCAAAAACTTTGCAACCAATTTCCACGAATCAGGCAAAGGCCTAACGGTGCCAATCAAGGTTCAAGAAACAAATGGTCGATTTAAAGTAACCATAGACCCGCAAGACGAATTTGAAGATGCAACATTATATGCGGTTTATTTTGAACCAAGCGCTACTGTCAAAATTGAGCGTGGTGAAAATGGCGGCAAAACACTTGAATACACAAATATTGTGAAGAAAATTGAGATGCTAGGCATGACCGGCGACAATGGCCTAAACACCGAGTTCTCTCTTCAAGACATAAAGTCAAAAGGCTTTGATAATTACGCTCTTATTTTGCAAAGCAAAAACACAAGCAACCTTCCAAGCGCAATTATTGGCGCTAGTTTGGTGAGCGGCCTTTAAGCTATCTAAATCAAATTCTTAAATTAGAAACAAAAAGACCGGCAATTAGATTGCCGGTCTTCTTAGTTTTGGGGATAGTTGCGTTAAATTCACTTTAAGTGGTAACCCGGCAGAACTATTACCGGTGGGCTGGGGGGGCGAAAACCAGTAAAATATCCGCCGGGTTATTTAAGGCAACAAACATATATTCATATGCGAAGGTGACATTTCCTTGTCACAATTAAGGCGATAAAAAGGTATTTT
>JBGCEA010000027.1:0-11077 GCA_045105915.1 Nitratireductor sp. | reverse complement strand
GTAGCCACTTGATTTGTGATAAGTGTGAGCGTTAAAAAGCCAAATAGAAGCGAGAACAGCGCGCCTGAAGAGACAGCAATCAAGGCACCCCAATATGGATTGCCAGTTACCTGCGCCGCGCTAAAGCCAGTTACCGCGCCTATAATCATCATGCCTTCAACACCAAGGTTTAATACACCAGAGCGCTCTACAACCAATTCGCCAGTCGCTGCTAATAATAGCGGTGTTGCTGCTGCACAAATAGAAACTAAAATACTGATCCAAACGTCCATTTAACTGTCCTTTCCAGCATTTAGTTGTTTTGCAGATTGTACAATGCGCAATTTGTAATGAATGAGCGTGTCACACGCTAATACAAAGAACAGCAGCAAGCCTTGGAAAACCCGTGTAGCTCTATCTGAAACACCCATGGAAATTTGTGCACTCTCACCCCCAATGTAGGTGAGCGCTAAAATTATACCGGCGGCTACAATGCCAAGTGGGTTTAAGCGTCCCAAAAAGGCAACAATGATGGCGGTGAAGCCATAACCCAGTGAGAGCTTGTCATCTAGCTTTCCAACCGAGCCTGATACTTCGCTAATGCCAGCAAGGCCTGCTAAAGCGCCAGAAACTAGAAAAGCAAATATCGTCATTTTCTTTGCATCAAAACCGGCAAAGCCAGCAGCGCGCGGTGTTTCGCCTACTACTTTTATTTCAAAGCCTTTTAGTGTTTTTGATAAAAAGAACCACGCAATAATGGCAGCCAAAACTGCAAATAACGCTCCATAATGCGCATCACCAAATTCATAGAGGCTTGGCAATATAGCGCTTTCATTAAAGCTCTTAGTGCCCGGAAAACCCATGCCCTTTGGATCGCGCCAAGGCGCGCGTACAAGCCAATCTACTAATTGCTGGGCGACATAAACCAGCATGAGACTGGTTAGAATTTCATTTGTGCCAAATTTTGATTTTAAAATGGCTGGAATAGAACCATATAAAGCGCCGCCTAACATCCCCATAAGCAAGATCAGAGGCAATGTGAGCGCTGAATTCCATTCATTGAAATAGACAGGAATGATAGCACCAAACATGCCGCCAATGAGATATTGGCCTTCTGCGCCAATGTTCCAATTGCTTGATCTAAAACAAACCGCCAGACCAATAGCAATTAGAATAAGCGGTGTTGCTTTTACTAATATTTGTTCTCTTGCCCATGGATCAATGAGTGGCTCGATGAAGTAAGTGTAAAGGCCAGTGAGTGGGTTTTTGCCCAGTAATAAAAACATGATAACGCCGGCTAAAATAGTAAGCAGCAAAGCGATAAAAGGTGAGAACACTGCAAAGGCTTTAGAGGGCTGTGATCTTTTAATGAGTTCAAGACGCATTTGCCATGCCCCCCATTAGCAAGCCAATGTGCTCGCGTGTTATGTTTTGTGCTGTGCCGGCCTCTAGCAATTCGCCTTCATTCATTACCAATACTCTATCTGATACTTCTAAAATTTCATCTAGATCTTGCGATATCACAATCACGCTAGAACCTGACCTTGCAAGATCTATCATAGCTTGTCTTATGCGCTGGGCGGCACCTGCATCTACCCCCCATGTGGGCTGGTTTACGATTAAGACACTTGGCTGGCGATCTAACTCGCGGCCCATGATGAATTTTTGTAAATTACCACCAGATAAAGAACCTGCTAGTGGATCCTCTTCTGATTTTCGAACATCCATTTTTTCGCAAACACGTGCTGTTGCTTTATCAATCATCTCTTGCCAGATAAAACCAATTTTGCCGTATTTTTTAAACGCCACTTTGTCTGATTGGTGTCTGGTTAAAAGCATGTTTTGAGATAGTTTTACATTTGGCACGGCGCCATGGCCTAAACGCTCTTCTGGAATAAACGAAGCCCCGAGTTCTCTTCTCTCATTAATGCCAAGCGATCCAATTTTATTGCCGCGTAATTCTATGCTTTCATTATTTGTTTTTTCTTCGCCAGAAAGAAGCGAGAAGAATTCGCTTTGTCCATTACCTGCAACACCAGCAATGCCCAGCACCTCGCCAGACATCACATCTAGATTTAGGTTTTTAAGTGCAACTGAAAATGGTGTTTGGGCTGGCAGCGATGCATTTTTTAGTTTTAATAAGACGCTATCTACTGCAGACTTTGGTTTGGCTTTTCTTTTCACTTCGCCAACATTTTCACCCACCATCATATTGGCAAGGCTTGAGGCTGTTTCTTTGCTTGGATCACATTGTGAAATCCATTTGCCATGGCGCAAAATTGTAGCTTTGTCGCAAAGTTGCTTCACTTCGTCTAAGCGGTGCGAAATATATAATATTGAACGCCCCTCTTCGCGCAGTCTTTTTAGGGTCACAAAAAGATTGTCGGCTTCTTGGGGTGTTAGAACTGAAGTAGGCTCATCTAAAATTATCAGTTGTGGATTTTGTAGTAAGCAACGCACAATTTCAACGCGTTGCCTTTCACCAACAGAAAGATCACCAATAATGCTATCGGCCTTGAGTGGTAGGCCATAATCGTTTGATAATTGCTCTGCCTCTTTGGTTACTCTTTCTATGGAATAATCTTTGCCAAGTGAAAGTACGATGTTGTCGGCGACGGAGAGCGAGTCAAAGAGTGAGAAATGCTGGAACACCATGCCAATGCCAGTTGCACGTGCTTTAAAAGGTGTTGGTAATGAAATTTCTTGGCCATTCCATAAAATAGAACCACCATCAGGCTGGAGTGAGCCGTAAAGCATTTTAACTAGGGTAGATTTGCCAGCGCCATTTTCGCCAAGCAGTGCGTGAATTTCGCCCTTCTTAATTTGAAGGTTTACTTGGTCATTTGCCTTTAACGTACCAAAAATTTTGGTTATGTTTTTTACTTCAAGTAGTGGCGTTTTTGAGGCTTGAGTATTTGGGGTGTTTTTACCCTCTTTTTGCTGTTTGCTTACCATATAATCACTCTTTCTATCTATGAATAGTGAATGCTATATTTAAGGCTAAGTCTACAAGCTATTTTGATTTTTCTATTATATTACCCACAAAAAATCCGCCATCTTTAAGATGGCGGAATCTGGGAGGCATGAGCCACTAATACAATCATTGCTTTAACAGCTCATGATGAAATTAATTGTTTACTGCTTCTTTCAAAGCTTTGCCTGGCTTAAAGCGAGGTACTTTTGCAGCAGGCACATCAATTGAAGCACCAGTTTGAGGATTGCGCGCTGTTGTTGCTTTACGTTGTGCAACGATGAAGTTGCCAAATCCTAAGATACGAACATCTGTACCGCTAGCCAGTGAACCAGTAATACCAGTGAGCACCGCATCCACTGCTTCTGCTGCCTGAACTTTAGTAAGATCAGCTTTTTCTGCTACAGAGGCAATAAGCTCATTTTTATTCATAGTTATTATCCTTTCAGATCGAGTTGGTGTGATCTGTTAAACACACATCAAATTCTCTGTTTTAGAAGTAAAAAACAATCTGATTTGTCATTAATTCATGAAAAACACTGAAAAAAAGCCCGATTCGGGTGTGAATAGCTAAAAGTCAAATGAAAACTTAAGTAAAAAAAGCGCAAATATTGGGCACAATGTTTGGCTGCACTAAATTTGATTCGCTTAAATTTTGAGGCAAAACGCGAGTTTTCTTGCTTGTGTAGCGCTTTTTTGACTTAGAATATTTAGAGAAAAAGCCCCACAACAGGCCTAATGGGCCGTTGTGGAGTGATCTGTGTTTTGACCAGATAATTCGCGTCTAGCCTTTGCAGCGTCTTCTGCAGTCCATGTAATGGCTTTTGGTACTTCTACCAAAGCATGCTCTAGAACTTCATCGATTTTGCTAACGGGTACAATGACAAGATTGTCTTTTACATTGTCAGGAATATCGACCAAGTCTTTTGCATTTTCTTCAGGGATAAGAACTTTAGTGATGCCGCCACGCAGCGCCGCTAGAAGTTTTTCCTTTAGACCGCCAATTGGCAATACACGGCCACGCAGTGTGATTTCGCCAGTCATAGCAACGTCAGATTTAACCGCAATGCCTGTCATCATAGAAACAATGGCTGTTGCCATGCCAACACCAGCTGATGGGCCATCTTTAGGCGTTGCGCCTTCTGGTACGTGCACGTGAATATCTAATTGATCAAACTGAGGTGGCTCAATGCCAAAATCAATAGAACGTGAGCGCACATAAGATGCAGCTGCAGAAATTGATTCTTTCATTACATCGCGCAAATTACCAGTAACGGTCATTTTGCCTTTGCCCGGCATTGAAACGCCTTCAATTGTGAGTAGCTCGCCGCCCACTTCTGTCCATGCAAGACCAGTCACGACTGCAACTTGGTCAGCATCTTCTGCTTTGCCATAACGATATTTTGGAACGCCAAGAAATTCTTCAATGTTCTTGGTGGTCACTTTGATCGTTTTTGCTTCTTCTTTTAGAATTTGCGTTACCGCTTTACGCGCTAATTTTGATAATTCTCTTTCTAGATTACGAACACCTGCCTCTTTTGTATAACGTCTTACAACGTCTAGCAGTGCATCGTCTTTAATTGAGAATTCTTCTTTGCTCAATGAGTGGTCTTTTACGGCTTTTGGCAATAAGTGACGCTTCGCGATTTCTACTTTTTCTTCTTCTGTGTAACCCGCAATACGAATGATTTCCATTCTGTCCATCAAGGGACCAGGAATATTGAGCGTATTAGAAGTTGTCACAAACATAACGTTTGATAGATCATAATCTACTTCAAGATAGTGATCTGCAAATGTGTTGTTTTGCTCTGGATCTAGAACCTCAAGCAGCGCAGAAGATGGATCACCTCTGAAATCTTGACCCATTTTATCGATTTCATCTAGCAAGAATAGCGGATTAGATTTTTTAGCCTTTTTCATAGACTGAATAACCTTACCCGGCATTGAGCCGATGTAAGTTCTACGGTGTCCGCGAATTTCGGCTTCATCTCTAACGCCACCTAGCGCCATGCGCACAAATTCACGCCCTGTTGCCTTTGCTATAGATTTACCCAAAGAGGTTTTACCAACGCCTGGAGGACCAACAAGGCACAAAATAGGCCCTTTGATCTTTTTTGAGCGCGCTTGCACCGCTAAATATTCGACACTGCGTTCTTTTACTTTTTCAAGACCATAATGGTCATTGTCTAAGATCGCTTGTGCTTGGTTGATGTCTGTATTGATCTTGGATTTTTTATTCCAAGGTATACCCAAAATCCAATCTAGATAATTGCGCACGACAGTTGCTTCTGCTGACATTGGGCTCATTTGCTTAAGTTTTTTAAACTCAGCCATTGCCTTGTCTTTTGCATCTTTTGTGAATTTGGTTTTGGTGATGCGATCTTCTAATTCGCCAAGTTCATCTTTGCCCTCATCTGCATCGCCTAATTCGCGCTGAATGGCTTTCATTTGTTCATTCAAATAATATTCGCGCTGGGTTTTTTCCATCTGGCGCTTAACACGGTTGCGAATACGCTTTTCAACTTGAAGAACAGAAATCTCGCTCTCCATTAATGAGAAGATATGTTCTAAACGTTCTTGCACGCTAAAGATGGCAAGAATTTCTTGTTTTTCAGCAAGCTTAATGGCCAAGTGCGATGCAATTGTATCTGCTAATTTTGGATATTCTTCAATTTGGGTCACTGAAGTTACAACTTCTGGTGAAATCTTCTTGTTGAGTTTCACATAGTTTTCAAATTCAGCGATGGTCGAACGCGCAATGGCTTCTACCTCAACCATATCAGTTTCTTCACTCTCAATTACCTCGCAATGGGCTTCATGAAAATCAGTGCGTTTGGTGAATTGTAATGCTCTTGTTCGCTCTAGCCCTTCCACCAGCACTTTTACGGTGCCATCGGGTAGTTTTAGCATGTGCAATACTTTGGCAAGCGTGCCTATTTCGTATAGGGCTTCTGGCGCTGGATCGTCATCGCCGGCATTCTTTTGGGTGAACAGCAAGATATGATGATCATTATTCATCACTTCTTCTAATGCTTTGATTGATTTTTCACGTCCCACAAATAGCGGTACAATCATGTGTGGAAAAACAACTATGTCTCGTAGAGGTAGAAGTGGGTACACTTCACCATTGCCTAGACCTATTACATCTGCGTCTTTTTTTGTCATTTATTGTTTTTCCTGCGAAATTATGGACAATTAGAAGAAACGAATCTCTTTCTAACATACTTATGAATGTGTTTAATTACCATATTGGGGTGTTAGCTATGGGCTTCAATACAAATAAAATTAAAGAAGCACATTACTATGTGGTTGAATAAAGCATGTGGTGTTTATCAGACTAAATTCAAGAGGCAAGCATGGCTTTGGTGTCATTAGTCTAATATTGGGTGAGGGATCGTAAAGATAGACAATAAAAAACAGGCCCAAATGATTATTTAGACCCGTTTAAGTATTGATTGTAAGTTTTTTTTAAGCGCTGGCTTCTTTTTCGTCACCCTTTTCAGAGTAAATATAAAGCGGGCGTACATTGCCTGTCACTACTTCTTCAGAAATAACAACTTCCTCAACGCCTTCCATTGCTGGTAGTTCGAACATTGTATCGAGTAAAATTGATTCAATGATTGAACGAAGACCACGAGCACCTGTTTTGCGCTCAATGGCTTTGCGAGAAATTGCAAGCAAAGCATCTTCGTGGAACGTTAGTTCAACATTGTCCATTTCAAACAAACGCTGATATTGTTTTACCAATGCGTTTTTAGGTTCTGACAAAATTTGAACCAATTGTGATTCGTCTAAATCTTCTAGCGTTGCAAGAACAGGTACACGGCCTACAAATTCTGGAATTAGACCAAAGCGAACCAAATCTTCTGGTTCTAACTCTTGGAACAATTCGCCAACTTTACGCTCATCTTCTGCTTCAACACGTGCACCAAAACCAATTGAAGTTTTGCGACCACGATCTGAAATGATTTTATCAAGACCCGCAAATGCGCCGCCAGCAATGAACAAGATATTGGTTGTATCGACTTGCAAAAATTCTTGCTGTGGATGCTTACGACCACCTTGTGGAGGAACAGATGCAACTGTGCCTTCCATAATCTTTAGAAGTGCTTGTTGAACACCCTCACCCGACACATCGCGTGTGATAGATGGGTTGTCTGATTTTCTTGAGATCTTATCAACCTCATCGATATAAACGATGCCGCGCTGCGCGCGATCTACGTTGTAATCGGCAGATTGTAATAATTTAAGAATGATATTTTCAACATCTTCGCCCACATAACCAGCTTCTGTAAGCGTTGTTGCGTCTGCCATTGTAAATGGAACGTCAATGATACGCGCTAGTGTTTGTGCAAGTAGTGTTTTACCACAACCTGTTGGGCCAATTAGCATGATGTTTGATTTAGCCAATTCAACGTCTTGGTTTTTAGTTGAATGCGCTAAACGCTTATAGTGATTGTGCACGGCTACCGACAAAACACGTTTTGCATGTGGTTGGCCAATTACATAATCATCTAGTGTTTCTAGAATGTCTTGTGGTGATGGAACTTCTTCACCTGATTTAACAGTCGCAGTTTTGTTTTCTTCACGGATGATGTCCATGCAAAGTTCAACACATTCATCACAGATGAATACTGTAGGACCTGCAATTAGTTTGCGAACTTCGTGTTGGCTTTTTCCGCAAAAAGAACAGTAAAGCGTGTTCTTAGATTCGCCGTCACTGCCATCATTGCCGCTACCGCTTGAAATTTTACTCATATAAATTCCCACCAATACATCCACATGGATGCTTAATAATCATTTTCAATTCAACTAACAATCAAGCAATATGCAATGCTTATCGCAAGCTAGATTGACCTATTAAGTATAAGTTAGATCACATTAGTGACTATAGGCTTAATATTTATACATAATTGTTATAATTAATCCTATAGCCTCTAACCTTTAATCGTAATCTAATTAGACACCATACACTTTGTTTAGACGATTATTCGTCTGAATCTGGACGCTTATCGAGCACTTGGTCGATAATACCCCATTCTTTTGTTTCATCTGCTGTCATAAAGTGGTCACGGTCGAGTGTCTTTTCAACTGTGTCGTATTTTTGACCTGTGTGTTTTACATAAATCTCATTCAAGCGTCGTTTCATCTTAATGATGTCTTGCGCATGACGCTCAATATCAGATGCTTGTCCTTGATAGCCACCTGATGGCTGGTGCACCATGATGCGTGCATTTGGAAGCGCAAAACGCATGTCTTTTTCGCCTGCTGCTAAAAGAAGCGAGCCCATAGAAGCTGCTTGCCCCATGCAAAGCGTAGATACAGCAGGTTTGATAAATTGCATTGTATCATAAATCGCCATACCAGCGGTTACAACGCCGCCAGGTGAATTGATGTACATGTTGATTTCTTTTTTAGGATTTTCAGCTTCTAAGAAAAGCAATTGCGCGCAAACCAATGTTGCCATGCCATCTTCAATTGGGCCTGTGATAAAGATTACACGTTCTTTTAAAAGGCGTGAAAAGATATCATAAGAACGTTCGCCGCGGTTTGTTTGCTCAACAACCATAGGAACCAAATTCATTGCTGTGGTGAGTGGATCTTTCATAAACTTGCCTTTTTGCACTAATTTTAAGTGCGCTAGTGTGTGCTTTACTTGTTCAAATACTGGCAACTTAAAAGTGTTTTTACTTGCTTTTTAGTTGCAGTATTTTTCGAATCTGTATGACTACATATAGTTTATGCAAAAGAAGGGTTAAAGGGGTGTAAATATATTAGCACTTTGATTGAAAGCTTTTAGCGCGCGGCTTTTAGCTTTTTTTCAAATGTCATTACTGCTTTAGCATAGCCATGATCTAATAATGGCTTGAATGTCTCAAATGTTGATACGCTAGGGTTTAATACGCAAACCCAACTCATCCAACCATATACAGGATGCGGCATGATGGTATCGAGCGCCTGTAAATTCCATGGACCTTCAATTATGCCCCCTTTTGCTGGGCGTGATGGTGGCGCGCCAAACAGTTTTTCAAATTCGGCTTTAGGCAGCCCCGTATTTAAACGAAACACGCCTTCTCTATCTAGGTTTGAGCCTTTGTCGTTATCGCCGTCTTTTTCTTTTAGAGTGCAAAAATATGTACCACGTGCAAAAGCATCATTTGGGTTATAAAACCAACTGGTCTCTCCCCATGCGTCTACTTTGTTTAGACCGGGGTAAGTGTTTGATATGTGGTTTTGTATTGCATCTTTTTGCATGATTGTATTCTTGTCTGTTTGGCAAGGAATGCTGGTTAAAGTGTGGTTGGTAATTGTTTTTGAAAATTAATGTATCACCATAAACCGTCAAAAGCTGACAGTAGATGATTTGTATGAAAAAGAATGACGAACGAGCAACAAAAAACCCGCCAATTAAATTAGCGGGCTTCTTTTTATTTCAATAACTTAAAAAGTTTTATTTAAGCTAATTCTTCATCCGGCTTCATCAATTCTTCGCGGCTAACTTTTACGTCTTTCACGTCCGCTTTAGTCATGATGAAATCAACCACTTTTTCCTCATAGATTGGAGCGCGAAGGCCCGCAACCGCATCAGGATTTTGACGGAAGTAATCAAAGATTTGCTGTTCTTGACCAGGGTACTGACGCACTTGATCGTAAACTGCTTTTTGCAATTCTTCTTCGCTTACTTCAATTTCAGCAACTTCGCCGATTTGCGCAAGAAGAAGACCAAGTCGAACACGACGTTCTGCTAGTTTTTGGTATTCTTTTTTCGCTTTAGCTTCTGTTGTGTCTTCTTTTTCAAAAGTAGAACCAGCGCGCTCAAGTTCAGCAGTCATTTGCGTCCAGATATTGTTGAATTCAGCTTCAACCATTTTCTTTGGCAATTCCATTTTTACTTTTTTATCTAAAGTATCTAGAACTTGACGCTTAACTTTTGCTCTTGTGTAAGAACCGTTTTGGCTTTCGATTTGGCCTTTAACAGCCTCGCGTAGCTTATCGATTGTTTCCATACCAAGCTGTTTTGCAAGTTCATCATCAAGCGCAATCTTAATAGGCTTTTCAACCTTTTTGATTGTCACATCAAATTCAACTTCTTTACCAGCTAGGTGTTCAGCTTGATAATCTTCAGGGAATGAAAGCTTGATAACTTTGTTATCGCCAGCTTTTAGACCAATCAGTTGCTCTTCAAAACCTGGAATAAAGCGCTTTGAACCAATTACCAGTAGAGCGTCTTCATCTTTACCGCCATCAAATGGCTCACCATTTAGTTTGCCTAAATAGTCCATTGTGATTTGGTCTTTGTCTGCTGCTTTGCCGCTTTTTTCTTCGTATTTGCGAGCGCTTTCAGCAATTTGTTCTACTTGCTCATCAATTTCTTTGTCGCTCACATCAGTGATTGGACGTTCAATTTTAAGCTTTTCAAGTTCTGGTGCATTGATTTCAGGCACAACTTCGTATGACATTTTAAATTCGAAGTCTTTTTCGCCAGCAAGTATTGCTTCTGCTTCTTTTTCGTCTTCTGTCATAGAAATTTCAGGCTGTTGCGCAGGCTTTTCGTCGCGCTCTTGTAAAACTTCACCAGATTTAGAATTGATGATTTCGTTTACGATTTCAGCCATGACTTGTTTGCCATGTACTTTTTTGATGTGTGAGACAGGTACTTTGCCTTCACGAAAACCGTTGATCTTTACCTTGTCTTTCATGCCAAGCAATTTTTCTTCTAGCTTTGAAGCAAGATCGCCTTTTGGAACTACTACTGTAAGTTCACGGGCAAGACCATCATTAAGGGTTTCAGTAACTTGCATTTGAATATAACCTATCGTCTTTCAAGCCAAAGGCCATTGGCCCTGTAAGCTATTGTTTATATTAGTATATTTCTCAATATCCCACATCTACTAAAAATTAGCATCAGGAGATACCTGAAAGTTGGGAAAAGAATTTGTGGCGAGGTAACATATGCCGCAAAAAGGTGCAACACATATTGGCTAAATGTGATGGCTAATTCTAGCGCGCATCTTCTTCGCTACTCGTTAAAAGATACGCCTTAAAGCCATAAACGCACTATTATACCAGCATTTACAATTACGCTGGTGCGCTTTGTCACTTCATCATAGACATTTAAGCCGCCCT
>JBGCEA010000026.1:0-3133 GCA_045105915.1 Nitratireductor sp. | reverse complement strand
GATATTCTCAATCGCGCTACTTATTTTCCCAACTTCTGTTGTCGCTTATTCTTTACTCGGGGCCGCCGTGCTCAATGGAGTAATCGCATTTAACCACCGCCGAGATCGCTATGTAGCTCCCTAACAGCTAAAGATAGTATTAAATGGGAAAACAACAAAATAAGACCGCTTAAAACGGCATCATTTCGCAATATTTAACAATGTAAAATTTGGGGTAAAAGTGTCCCGCCCATAGGGCGATGTTTTTATTAAGAAAAATTGGAGCGGGCGAGGCGATTCGAACGCCCGACCCTAACCTTGGCAAGGTTATGCTCTACCCCTGAGCTACGCCCGCTCACTGTATAAAAAGCTAACAAGTAACTAATTCATACGGACAGCGACTATATGTACGAAGTACAGATTGATTGCAACTAGAATCTTTTGATTTTGCGTTATTTTTTCTATTCAATTATTAATTCTCAATCATTAGGTTAATGAGTATTAAAACAAAGAATTAGGAAACGTAGAGCCACCATGGAAAACAAGCTTCCAACACCACCAGAAAAGCTATTTTCGATTCTTGATGAATTAGAAATAAAAACAACGACTCATGAGCATGAAGCTGTTTTTAGCGTAGAAGAATCTGACAAAGTGACTGCTAGAATTGAGGGTGGTCACACAAAGAATCTGTTCTTGAAGGACAAGAAAGATGATTATTACCTCTTAATCGTTGGGCATCATTCAAAATTAAAGCTAAATCATATGCATAAACGCATAGGCGCGCATAAACGTGTCTCATTTGGTAGCCCAGAAATGCTAATGGAGCTCTTGGGTATAACACCAGGCTCTGTAAATGCATTTACCCCCATCAATGATAAAGAAGGTAGGGTAAAGGTATTCATAGATTTACCTCTTATGAACAATACACATATAAATGCGCATCCTATGACCAACACAATGACCACGACTATTGCAAAAGAAGAATTGTTACGTTTCTTAGAATATGCAAAACACACACCACAGATTATGCAGCTTTCCGAAAGTGAAGAAGAGCAAAACGCATAAACACCTATAAAACATTAAGCGGAGTAAAAATATGAGTAACAATGAAAACGATTATGGCTCAGGCTTTGGTTCAAGCCTTTCAGCTGGCGTTAATTATGGTTCTCAAGCACCGCAACAAGAACAACCAGCACAAAGCGCACCAACCACGCTTAATCTTGGTGGCGATTCTGCACCTTTGCCTATTAAAGACATAACAACAGCAGAATTTATGACAGAGGTAATAGACGCCTCTAACCAAATTCCAGTCCTTGTAGATTTTTGGGCGCCGTGGTGCGGCCCATGCAAACAACTCATGCCTATTTTAGAAAACGCTGTGAACCAAACCAATGGCGCTATTAAAATGGTAAAAATGGACATCGAAGCGCACCCAGCCATAGCAGATAAAATGGGCATCAAATCTGTGCCTGCTGTAGTTGCCTTTATAGATGGCAAACCAGCAGACGCTTTTCAGGGTGCAAAATCTGCATCTGATGTAAATGCTTTTATCAAAAAGGTTATGGGCGCAACCGGCCCAAGTGAGTTGGACAATATTTTAGCTGAAGCAAAAGAACTTATGGATGCTGGTAACTACCAAGAAGCTGGCGGCTTATATTCTGCTATTCTTCAGCAAGTACCAACAAATATAGATGCCGTTGCTGGCCTTGGCATGGCATTGTTAAAACTTGGTCGTGTCGATCAGGCTAAAAGCGTTCTCGATAACATCGAAAATTATAAAGACTTCAAAGAGTTTACAACTCTCATTGCCGCTATCGAACTAGAAGAAAAGGCAGGCGATTTAGATGACTTGAGCGAACTTGCTAACAGAGTTGCAAAAGACACGAAAGACCATCAGGCAAGATTAGAATTAGCAATTGGCCTAAATGCAGCAGGACAAAGAGACAATGCGGCTGACCATCTTCTTGAAATCATCAAGGTTGATAGAAAGTGGAACGATGATGGTGCAAAAGAGCAGCTTTTAAAGTTCTTTGAAAGCTGGGGCCCTATGGACGAAGCTACCCTTGCAGCGCGACGCAAATTATCTTCTCTTTTATTTTCTTAATTCAAATTAAAAATCTATTTGGGTTTTCTAAATTGAATACTATTTATAGAATATAGGAACACACAACAAAGGCACAAAATGTTAGACGGCCCACACATAAGCATGCAAGCAGATGATATCCCAAAGGAGATACCCATATTTCCTTTATCAAGTGCATTGCTTTTGCCGCGCGGAAACATGTCCTTAAATATATTTGAACCACGTTATCTAACAATGGTGAGCGATGCCCTTGGCACAGGTCGCCTTGTTGGCATGATACAGCCATTGCAAAACCAAGAAAGCACATCGAACCCGGCTTTATGCGAAATTGGATGTTTGGGAAAAATCACAGGGTTTCAAGAAACAGAAGATGGACGCTTCCTCATCAACCTTTCTGGCATTTGTCGCTTTCATATAAGCAATGAACTTGAACAAAAAAATGGATATAGACGCGCACAAATTATTCCGATGTTGTCTGACTTAAGACCTGAAGATGATTCAAGCATCGATAGAAAACAACTGCTCGATACGTTCCAAAGGTTTTTAACAACCCATTCTATGGAAACCGATTGGGACGTGATTGAACAAACAGAAAATGAAACGCTCATTACAGCGCTTTGCATGATGTGCCCTTATGGCCCTGCAGAAAAACAGGCATTGCTTGAAGCAGATAGTTTAAAAGAACGCGCAGAAACACTCATCGCACTCACAGAAATTGCCCTTGCCAAAAATCCGCAAGATTCTAGTTCAGTGCTACAATAAGATTTTACATGACAACTCAGCTCAATGAAAAATTGATTTCAAATCTTGTGTGCCCACTTACTGGCGCAGCGCTTAGCGTGAATAAAAAGAAAACTGAGCTAATTTCAAAATCAGCAAGAATAGCGTTTCCCATAAGAGATGGCATACCCATTATGCTGGCAAGTGAAGCAAGAACGCTAACAACCGCAGAAATCAATAAACTTAAATAGATTCGCCTTTTAACAAAGAAGGCGCAGAACTATCGCGCCCTGAAGCTTGGCCAATAAAATAGTCTTTTATATTTGGCAATCTATCAACCAAACCAAGACC